>DATJQV010000004.1 GCA_035505375.1 bacterium
TACCGCCTACGGTCGAGCCTTAGGCCCATGCACAAGTAGAGCCTATGGTCGGGTCTTTTGCCGGAGCACTCTTCAGGTCTATTCCCGAGCCTACTCCGGAATCTAATCCCGGGCCTAATCCCGAGCCTTATCCTGAGCTTCGTTTTCCGGCCGGTGTCCGAGCCAGACTCCCGCCCCGCCCGCCCCCGCGGCTCTCGGCTTGACTGCGGGCTAGGCCCGTCTACAAATCACCGTCAATGGAAGTTGGTCCTTTCTCAGCCTTGACGGAGTTAGAAATATGGGAAGCGTCCTTCTTTCCCCCCGACCCGCTGGCCCCTGTCTATTCCGCTTGACAGCGAACGATTTCCGTAGCACAATGCACTAGGGTGCCTGAGATTTCGAGATTCTTCGGGATTGTCGTCCGTATGTACCACGACGACCATAATCCGCCGGATGTGCACGTCCAGTGCCAAGACGACAAGGCTCTGCTCGACTTCCACGGCAACGTGGTCAGAGGCGAGAAGTAGAACTTGCTATGTGGCAACTGAACGACGTGACGAATATCGAGTACCGTGAAGGCTACGTCTACCGGATCACGTTTGACGACGGCCTATCGGACGACGTAGACTTCGCCGAGTACCTGGGCCGGGGTCCGGTCTTCGCCCCCTTGCGGGACCTCACGTACTTCCGCCAGGCTCAAATCGAGGGCGGGACAATTGCCTGGCCCAATGGCGCTGACATCGCGCCCGAGACCCTCTACGAACGCATCGAAGCTCAGGTTGAGGCACAGGCTCCGGTCGCGCGCGACAAGCCGGCGTCCGCCAAGTGACCGGCCCGTCCCTCGCCATTGTGGAGTCCAAGACCCGCCACGAACCCGGCCATGACCAAAGTCATGGTCTACATCATGTCCTGCGTGATGAGCCCGGCCGTTTCATGCGCCATATCCTCCACCCCAGTCCCTGACCGCCTCTCGGCGCAGTGGCGCGGCTTGACACTGAGTCTGCCCTGACTATCCTCACCACTGATGTCAGACGGGAATCAGCCTAACCTGCTCTGCTACGGAGACAACCTCGACATCCTGCGCCGTATTGAAGACTTCGGCGCATCGGCATGTGACAACGCCACTCTATTCTTGTCTGTATGCTTGCTGTAGCGCCAAAGCTCGTCAGGACCAATCGCATTCTCCCCAGCGACCGTGCGGTACACGATTGGTATCGGTTCGTGCTCTCGTTCCCGCCGCACCTTGTCCAAGAGTACCTGACCCGCTTTCAGGCCGGGTCGTCAACACTTGTGCTGGACCCGTTCTGCGGAACCGGGACCGTCCTTGTCGAATGCAAGAAACGGAAGATACCGAGCGTCGGCATCGAGGCCAACCCGATTGTCTGCTTCGCCTCTCGTACCAAGCTGAACTGGGCGACAGACCCCGATGACCTCCTGCGCCTTGCGGACGAAGTCTGCGACGAAACCGAACACGCTCTGGTCGAGCAAGGCATACACGACACCACGGGACTCCCTCTCTTCGCGGAACCCGTTGATCAGAACCGGCTGAGACGTCTGCCCGAAGAACAGGCAGCGCTGCTCCTGCGCGGATCGATCAGTCCGCTTCCTCTGCATCGCACACTCCTGCTGATCGATGCCCTGAACCGTCGCAAAGAATCGCCCGTCTTCGACCACGCGCGTCTTGCCCTTGCCAAGACAATCGTGTTCGGCGCGAGTAACCTGGCCTTTGGCCCAGAGGTCGGAGTCGGCCCCGCAAAGCAGGACGCCGCAGTGGGCAGACTGTGGCGCGACAATGTGCGCGCTATGGCCGAGGACATCCGACTCTTGCGAACCAACGCGGCCGTGCCGGCCAGGGCCTTGGAAGCAGACTCCAGGGAGGTAGGTGACCTACTGCCGCCGCTGTCGGTAGACGTGGTTATTACGTCTCCGCCTTATCCAAACGAGAAAGACTACACGCGCACGACGCGGCTCGAATCCGTGCTCCTCGGTTTCATAAAGACCAAGAGCGACCTGCGTGCTCTGAAGCAGGCGCTCGTGAAGTCGAACACGCGCGGCGTATACAAGAGCGACCGCGATGACGCTCTGGTCGAGGACAACGAGGACGTGCTCAGCCTGGCATCGGCCATTGAGAAACGACGAGAAGAGCTCGGCAAGACGTCCGGGTTCGAGCGGCTGTACGCGCGTGTCACCAAGCTGTATTTCGGAGGCATGACGCGCCACCTGAGTGGTCTCCGTTCCGTGCTCAGGCCGGGCGCCCACCTGGCGTACGTTGTAGGTGACCAGGCCTCATATCTCAGAGTGATGATACGCACCGGAGAAGTGCTGGCGGACATAGCGTCGTCTCTGGGCTTTCGCGTCGAAAGTGTGGACCTGTTTCGCAAGAGGCTCGCAACGGCCACGGGCGAGCAACTGCGAGAAGAGGTAGTCGTACTGGAGTGGCCGGGCTGGCAATTTGACTCAAGGAGGCCGACTGTGAGAGAAGGAAACAACTACTCCTCCATTATCGAGCACATCTTCATGGCGAAATACAAGTCGGGGATGGTCGCCGTTGACTTCGAACGTCAGGATATGGTCAAAGCGGGGCGCAAGCTCGGCGTCGCCGTGCCGAAGAACCTCGGCGACGTCATTTACAGCTTCAGGTATCGGTCAACCCTTCCCGCCTCAGTACAGGCCAAGGCCAGTGCCGGTAAGGCATGGATCATCCGCCCCATCGGTCGGGCCAAGTACCGATTCGCCCTGGTCGCGGAGTGCCCGATTGCCCCGAACGCAAGCATGGGGATAACCAAGGTGCCCGACTGCACACCTGGCGTCGTCGCCAAGTACGCATTCAATGACGAACAAGCTCTGCTGGCGCGCGTGCGCTACAACCGGCTCGTGGACATCTTCTCGGGCGTGACGTGCTACTCCTTGCAGAACCACCTGCGGACGGCTATTCAAGGAATTGGCCAAGTGGAGACCGACGAGATATACGTAGGCGTGGACAAGAAAGGCGCCCACTACGTATTCCCAGTCCAGGCCAAAGGCGGCACTGACCGACTGAACGTCGTGCAGATAGAGCAGGACTTTGCGGTCTGCGCCCAGAAGTTCCCTTCACTCATTTGCCGCCCGATAGCCGCGCAGTTCATGCCGGATGATGTCATCGCGCTTTTCGAGTTCGAGCAGGGCGAAGACGGCGTCAGAATCGCCAGCGAGAGGCACTACAAGCTCGTGCCGCCTGATGACGTAACCGTGAAAGACCTAGAATCGTACCGTCACCGGCAGGCCGATTGACCACTGATTCGCTAGCAGGGGAGTCGGTCCCTTGAACGACAACTCGTCTGTGTCGGCTGAGGGCAACAGAATCAAGTGGCTCGTCAGGGCGTCCGTAACGCTCGACCGGTCCTTTGGCGAGGTGTGGGATGAATATGCCCTGGATTCAGACTACGAATACATCAAGCCCATGCTAGATGAATGCCGCGGGATCATCCGGGCCATATCCAAGGCCATCGGTGATTTTAGGGCACGGAGTCCTGGGGATTCGGCCGCGGCACAATCCCGGCTGGCAGACATGACTGCTGCATTCTCCGACGTTGTCGAGGCAGTCAAGAAGTACAGTGGCGACACAAGCGCCCTCAGTCGGTTCGACTCAGCGTTGGCAGACTTCCGATCAGAAATCACTGCATTGGCCGTGATGGCTGGCGTGCAGACGGACCTGCCACCATTGGAGAAGCTGCCGGATAGCGGGCAGCCAACTGCAATATCCACGGATGCGCTACCAGTGTTCATAGTACACGGCCACGATCAGACAGTCAAAGCAGAGGTTGAACTTCTGGTGACGAAACTGGGACTCAAGCCCATAGTCCTCAACGAGCAAGTGAGCCGGAGCAACACGATCATTGAGAAGTTGGAGGCACACTCCGACGTAGGTTTCGCCATCGTGCTCCTCACTCCAGACGATGTGGGTGCGGCCGTATCTGAGAGTGACAAGTTGACGCTGAGAGCGCGCCAGAATGTGATCTTGGAGCTGGGATACTCTCTGGCGAAACTCGGGCGCTCGCGAGTCTGTACCCTCTGCTCAGGGAAAATGGATATCCCGTCGGACTGGAGCGGCGTGGTGTACGTTCCGATGGACACACAGGACGCGTGGAAGCTGCGGTCGGCGAAGGAATTAAAGAGCTTCTATCCGGCGGTAGACCTGAATGCTCTCTGATGGGCCGGCGGTGGGCAGTTTCCCATTTCCGATCCGCGTCCCGTCAACAGAACGAACCAGGGACAGGCACGCCATTTCGGGAAGCTTCGGGACACCCCACGAGGCATTGCAGATTGCGGATTGTCGATTGCAGATTGGTAGCGGCCTCGCCCCTACCATCAGCGCTATCCGTGAGCCGCACAAGGAGGGCTAATGAAGAATCAGCTTGAGGCAGACCGGGAGTTCTTTCTTGAGGTCATCGACGACCTGACGAAGGACGCCGCGCAACACGCGCATAAAGCTGAGATGACGTCCGAGCAGTTCTGGGATCATATACAACGCCAAGCGGCCGAGTTCGACCGCATGTTCCCGGAAGCGGCGCAGGAACCCGAGGTGGCGACTGAGGACAAGGACGAGGCGGTCAAGAGGGAAACGGAGGAGGAAGCGGCTGAGCGGTTCCGGCAGGCATTGGCCCGCGTCCACCTCAAGGAGCTGCTCTTCTTTCGGCGGCACCAGGCCAAGTTGATTTGCATGCGCGTGACCCGCGTCGGGAGCTCCGATATCACTCCCTGTGCCCAGATGCTCAAGGGGTCGCTTGAACGGCTGCAGGCAGCGGACGCCGAAATCCGCCGCCGTATGCAGGCCCGCACCCCGAATCCGCCGGACCACCAATAGGCATTTCAGATTGCCGATTGTCGATTGCAGATTGGAGCGGCTCCGCCGCGAGACCCCGCTCGACCTTGCCCCGCAAGCCCCGCTCCTTGGCATCGGGTAGACCGTCGAGATACACGGCCCTGCCCGTCACCAGCACAACCTGCCGCGCTAGCTCACGCATGTCAGCCGCCATCGGCAGTCAGTCTGGCGATTCGCCCGACCGGGCCAGCGTGTCGGCCAGCTTCCCGGCATCCTCAGGCGTCAACCCGGCATCAACGCATCCAGCCACAAACATCTCTCGGCCCATCTGCTCCAGCAGCGGTTCAAGGTTCCCCATGGTTTGCTCTACACGAAGTCGTGCACCGATGGCTGAGAACACCAACAGAGCTTCAGCAAGATACTTCAGCGCCTTGTCGGGTTCGCCCTTGTCGTCGTAGATGATCCCGATATTGCCAAGTTGGATAGCCACGCCCTGCTGATACCAGATTTCGCGGTCAATCGCCAACGCTTCCTCTAAGTACTTCAGCGCCTTGTCGAGTTCGCCCTTGCCGCGGTAGAAGAGCCCGATGTTGCCGAGTTGGGTAGCCACGCCCTGCTGATACCCGATTTCGCGGTGAATCGCCAACGCCTCCTCGTGGTACTTCAGCGCCTTGTCGGGTTCGCCCTTGTCGCTGTAGATGAGCCCGATGTTGCCGAGGTGGATAGCCACGCCGTGCTGATACCCGATTTCACGGTCAATCGCCAACGCTTCCTCTAAGTACTTCAGCGCCTTGTCGGGTTCGCCCTTGCCGCGGTAGAAGAGCCCGATGTTGCCGAGGTGGTTCGACACGCCCCGCTGATACCCGATTTCGCGGTCAATCGCCAACGCCTCCTCGTGGTACTTCAGCGCCTTGTCGGGTTCGCCCTTGTCGCGGTAGATGATCCCGATGCTGCCGAGGTCGCTCGCCACGCCATGCTGATGCCCAATCTCGCGGTCTATGGCCAACGCTTCTTCCAAATACTTCAACGCCTTGTCGGGTTTGCCCTTGTCGCGGTAGATGAGCCCGATGTTGCAGAGTTGGACCGCCACGCCCCGCTGATACCCGGTTTCGCGGTGAATCGCCAACGCCTCCTCGTGGTACTTCAGCGCCTTGTCGGGTTCGCCCTTGTCGCCGTAGATGATCCCGATGTCTCCGAGGGCCGCGGCCTCGCCCTGCTTTTCGCCAAAGTCCACGGCCAGCCTGCGCGACTCTTCGTAGGCCTGAAGCGCATCGTTCCACCGCCCCGGCGTGTCATGACATAGGCCGATGAGGTTGTAGAGCGCGACCAGTTGTGTCCCGGATGCGGACTTGATGGCCTCCCGGAAGTGCATGATTGCTTCGTCCCACTTGCAGACCTCCATCGCTGCACAGCCCAGGTCGTAGCTTGACCTGACCGGCCCGGACGACTTCGGCAGCCCGTCGAGGTACAGAGCCATCCTGTCCACATTACGCCGCATGCCGTCGAGTATGGTCTCGACAGTCTTCGCATGCCGTCTGCTTGGTCCTAGCTCATACACGATTGTGGTTACGATAGCTGTAATAACGATTCCTACTGCGGCGGGTACGACTGCCCAGAAGACAAGAGGGTCGAAGTAGTGCCCGAGGAAATGCACCATCGGCAGTCAGTCTATTCATACCGCATTCGCCGTCAAATCCCACAGCCTTGACTTCCCGGCACGCAGAAGTAACATTCGCCCTGTTGTGGAACCCAAACCCCGCTCGGCCTTGACGGATATGGAATAGAGCATGATGCCCCTGGAATTCCCTGGTTGGTCCAAGGCAAGCATACCCCTAAAGGAATAAACTCACAATGAAGAAGTTCACTATCGCAACCACGTCCATTATCATGTTGGCCTCACTAGTCGGGCTGTATTTCGCCGGTCGCAGTGCGTTCCACTCTTCTGGGCTGCCTACGAAACGACTCGATGTTACGGTCCTACTGAATGCTCCGCTGTTCTCACGCAGTCCGGTGGTCGCGGACCAACGACTCCGCGTTGCCTACGGTGACTCAGTCCTGGCGTCCCCGCGCCAATTGCTAGTCAAGGTCCGCAATTCAGGCGGGTCCGCCATCCGCGACAGGGACATTGTCGACCCACTGTCAATTAGCTTGGGAGGCAGCGCACGCGTCATGGGCGCGGACATCATCGCGAGGTGGCCTGAGAACCTTGCGGCGACAGTTGTCCTACGTGATTCAACACTTAACGTTTCATGGCCCTTGCTGAACCAGAGAGACAGCATGCTCGTCGGTGTTATCTACGACCTAGCTAGGCCGGTGGCTGATACGTCGCTTGCATCCGTCTCGGCCCAAGCGCGCATAGAGGGACTCCATGATATAGACTTCCATCCTGAACCTCCGGCTGGGACGGATACCCCGGGTAGTAACATCCGCATATTGTCACTCATGATTGGCTTCTTCGCCGCACTACTATGGGGTGGTGGGCGAGTATCAAGAGCTTGGCTCGAAAGACAGACTCGTCGACGGGTCGCGTCCAAGCCCACGACTCGTAGCTAGCTGCAATGTGGGAGAAACGGGTGAAACGGGGACACATTGCGAAATAGGTTCGGGAGCGCGTGAGGGAAAACCAGGGACAGGACCGAATTTCGGGAAACTTCGGGACATCCCACGAGGAATTGCAGATTCTAGATTGACGATTGTAGATTGGCGGTTGGCCGCGACTTCGCCGCGAGACTAAGGTTGAGGTCGAGGCTAAGATGAGGGTCGGAGCGGAACTGCGTCGCAGCCCAGGCAGAAGAAGGCGGACGGCGGACAGCTTACGGCTGACCGCTTCAGGCCCGTCCCCAATCCCTGGCCCCTAACCCCTCGCCCCCAATCCCTTGTCCCCAGTCCCTCCGCCCTACTCCCCAGACCCTGGTCCCTAACGCCTTCCCCTAATCCCCTGCTGCCCCACCCCCGCCCGCGAGCCGCCGGCCGACCGCTTCCGGCCAGCTCTTCATCCCTACCCTCTCAGCCTCCCCAATCCTCTCCCCTACATCTGGAACCAAGTCCCGCGGTTCACTTAAATGAACCGCGTGCTGCAAGCCATAAGCTGTTAGCCGACAGCCGTCCATCCCCGCCGATTTGACATCCCCGCCTGCGAATCCTATCATGTCTGCGATGAGGCCCTGTACCGTCCTTATCGTTCTGGCTGCGCTGGTTACGTTGCCGGGCTGCATCGTCATCACGCCCAAACCACCAACGCCCACTCTTTCTGGCCCGGACACCGGCTGGACTCACACGCCAACCTTGTTCGCGGTCACATACCCGAGCACGGGTGGCTGGCATACTGTTCTCTTCGTCAACTGGGGCGATAGCGCGGGCGCGTCTCTTGCCTCGAGCGACCAGCCCTCGCATGAGTACCCGGAACCGGGCACATACACAGTGAAATGCCGGTTGATGATTGACGCGTACATGGAAGACTTCGAGTTCGGTGGACCCAGAGGAGGCGACTGGTCCAATCCCTGCACCGTCCACATTGTCCCTGGCACGCTCACGCGCCCATAAGGGGCCGAACTAGAGACAGGCACGCTATTCCGGGAAGCTGCGGGACATCAGGCGAGCCTACAGCTAACGGCTATTGGCTAACAGCTTCGAACACCTTGTCCTGTCTTCTCCCCTCCCACGGTCTCTCTTGCCTTCTCCCCACCGAGAGAGCCAATCCCCGCGGTTCAGTAAAATGAACCCGCTGCCCTCCGCCCGCCGATTTGACATCCCCGCCCGCGAGACTAAAATCCTGTGTCTCATCTAAGGATCATGCGTTGACGCGGTTCATGTTCGCGGTGCTGGCGCTGACGTGTTCGGTGACAGCTGGGGAGACTCCATCGGCCGGTACAGGTCAAACTCCGGACGGAACCAGGCAGGAATCTTGCTGGCCGGTCGTAGGCGAGGCGGCGGGCGCCGTAGCCGGAGAGTTCATTGCAGACTACACAGTGGGCACTGTGCTGTTCTTCGTCATGTGGTGCAATGCAAACGACCATCCGGCGGTCGCGGTGGCGGGTGAAGCAGCTGTGGCAGCTACGCTTGCGCTCGGCAGCGCTGGCGGCGCATCGCTGGTCGGGCTTTGGACCAGGCAGCACGGGACGTTTCTCGGATCCTTGGCCGGGGCGGGCGTGGGTGTAGTCGCATTCGGAGCGTGCGTGTTTGCGAGCGACCGCTTTAGAGGCAACCACGTCGCCAACACGGCATTTGCGATGGCCGCGCCCTTTTGCCCACCTGCGGGCGCGGTCATTGGGTACAACATGAGCAGGCGGTCGCTCGCGCAGACGGGGCTCGAGTCAAGGCTGCTTTCGCCGGAGCTTTCGATCTCCCCGGTCAGAACGGCACGACAGAGTCGGATCGAGGTACAAGCGAACGTGCGACTGCTGTCATTCAGGTTTTAGTCTAGTCTTACGCGAACACAATCCATGGACGCAGCAAAGCAGACCAGGGACAGGCACCCTGAAGCTGGAAGCTGCGAGACATCGCGCTGCCGGAGGCAGCGAGCAATCCCATCTTGGATTGTAGATTTCCGATTTTGGATTAGCCGAGTCCGACCAATTCCAGGTTGTTAATTGCCGATTGGCGGGCGGAGCGACGCGGCGTCTTTGAACAGAAAGCAGGAAGCCGAGCGTCCTGTCCGGGACGACCCAACATCCGACGGCTGACAGCGATTGCCTTCATCCCTAAACCGTGGCCCCAAGCCCCCAGCACCTTTTCCGCTGACACCCCCGCCCGTCCGCCAGCGGCCGAGTGAGTGTCTGGGCTAGTTGGTCAGGACGACCTTGGTGATGCTCGCCGCCGGATGCTCCACGCTGGACACCTGACGCACGAAGTACACTCCCGGGGTCAGCCGGCTGACGTCATTCGCTCCGGGGCGCAGGTTCATCACCTTACGGCCGGCTGCATCCAGCAACTCGCCAATCGCCATTCGCCCTTGGCCATTCGCCAATCTCAGGACGCCGCGGGCGATTGTCGGTTCCGGCTTGAGGCTTGTGGCTTGGGGCCTGTGGCTCTCCTGGACGCCGGCCCCGCCGTAGAACTGGTAGACCTGGAGGCCGGCCTCCCAGTCGGCGAGATACGCGTAGTTGCTGTCTACCGCTACGTTGCAGGCCGAGCTCGGCGCATCGTGGAACCCGACCTCCTGCGGTGCGAGCGGGTTGGAGACGTCAACGACGTGAATGCCTTGGTTGCCCGACGTCACGTAGGCATACTTGCCGCTGAGCGCGACGCCGCCCGACGAACCGTCCAGGTCACAGTGTCCGACTTCGTGCGGGGCGGCCGGGTTTGAGACGTTGACCACGCGCAGGCCGGAATCACCGTCGCCGACGAAGGCATAGCTGTCTCTCACTGCTACGCCGTAGGCGTTATCCGCCAGGATGCAGGAACCGACCTCGTGCGGACTTGGCGAGCCGCTGAAGTGCAACACACGCAGCCCGGAATCGGTGGCTGCGACATAGACATAGGTAGTGTCACCGTCAAGATCCGAGGCATAGCCCGCGGTCAGGCAGTGCCCGACCTCGTGGGGGCTTAGCGGGTTGGAAACGTCTACTATTCTCAACCCCGAGTCGCCGTCCGCCACCGCGGCGTAGGCTCCCGAGACCCCCACTGCCTCGGCGTAGCCGGGCAGGGCGCAGTGAGCGACTTCGTGCGGGTTATGCACGTCCGAGACGTCGATAACTCGCAGGCCGGAATCACCATCCGCAATCCCGGCGTAGCTCCCGCTGACTGTCACGCCTTCGGCATAGCTCGGCACGTCGCAATGCCCGACTGCCACGGGGTTCTGCCGGTCCGAGACGTCGATAATCACCAATCCCGAAGTTTCGTCAGCGAGGAGAGCATAGTTGCCGGCGAGCACCACATCGTTGGCGAAGTCCGGCGTGAGATAGTGACCGGTCTCGTGAGGATTCGCTGGGTTAGACACACTGACCACTCGCATGCCGCCATCGGCATCGGCGACATACGCGGAGTGCGCGTTCGCGGCCACGACATCAGTCCAACCCGGCGTTTGACAGTAGCCGACTTGTTGCGGATTCAGGGGGTCGACGACACTGACTACGTGCAGGCCTGCGCTGTCGTCGTCCACCACGTAGACGTAGTTACCGTGCAAGGTCAGCGAGTTCACGCTGCCCGGGGCCGAGCAGTGCGCGACTTCGTGAGGATTCATCGGGTCGGAGATCTTGACCACCCGCAGCCCGGAGTCACCCACCCCGACAAAGGCGTAGCTGTCGCGCACCGCGGCGTACGCCAGGATGCCCGGCAGGACGCAGGAGCCGGCCGGTTGCGGATGCAGCGGGTCGGCAACATTGACGACACGCAGCAGTGAATCGAAGCCGGCCAGGTAGGCGTGGGTCCCGGCAACGGTCACGCCCCAGACCGGAACCGGCGTTGCATAGTGCCCGACGACGCGGGGATTCTGCGGGTCTGAGTCGTTGATAACGCACACGCCGGAATCATAGTCCGCAGCGTAGAGGTAGTTCCCGCTACGAGACACGGTGCTGACGTAGCCAGGCGTGCCGACGTGGCCCGCGTGTGTCGGGTTGGCCGGCATCGAAACGTTCCAGATGTCGACGCCGGCCGCGCCATCTGCGACGTAGAGTCGGCCTGAATCAACGAGAAGCGACTTAACGAGACCGGGTGTGTGGATTGCCTCGGACAGCACGACCGGGTGGGACGAGTCGCTGACGTCCAGTACGTACACGCCGGCGCCCGAGCCGCAGAAGGCGAGACTACGGGCCGAATCCTGTTCCACCGCGTACGACGGGCCGAACGGCCAGTTCCCAACCAGCCGACAGGCGTTCGAGTCAGACCAGGGGAGTTGATGGGGATTCCCGGCGCGAACCGGGCTTGGCGCGGCGATCCTCGCACGGTGTTGCCTTGAAGGACCCGCCGCTGCGGACACGCTGAGCAACGCGAGCAGGACCACGGCAGGGACTCTCACCTTGAGCATCATTGCATCCTCCTTTTGCGGTTGGTCGGGGCCCGAGTCATGCTACGGGCACCCTCTGCAGCCATCAGATCAGCGAGGCCACATTCGTCCAGCCGACATAGCGTCTGCTGCGAATTGACCCAGCTCGGTCATTGTAGACACCGTGTCCCGTCAAGTCAACAAACATCCGCCGGGTGTGATATTGCGTCAGACCGCTGCTCGACCATTGACAATCCACCACGCGACAGGGCCCGGCGGCAGCCGAAGCCGCCGCCGGGGAGATTCGCCGCTGAGCTAGCTACTGAGCAGAACTTTGCCGGTGGCTGAGTAGTTGCCGGCTTGGAGCCGGCAAAGGTAGATGCCGGATGCCACCGGCCTGCCGGAACCGTCCCGGCCGTTCCAGATGGCCGAATAATCCTCGGAGAAACGGGTACACATTGTTTGTCTCAATCCAAAGCGCCTATGGCATCGGACCACCGAATGAGATTGAGGATTGCCCACGTGGAATTGTGCCGCCGAGGCAGGCGAACGCTTTCTCCTGCGGCATGCTTGTCGAATATACACCGGCCGGCTTGCAGGGCCGCCAGCCGACCTCCCGGCCTCGTTCTGGAGAAGGTCCCTAGTAGACCTTTTCTCCGATCTTGACGGTGTAGGTGTTGTCGCGGAACTGGACTTTGACCGCGTCGCCTTCGACGTCGAGTATCCGATGGCCCGCTACGTCGTCTCCGGCCTTCAGCCGCTGATCACCGATGAGTGCGACCCGTGAGCCGGTGGCGTCGGTGAGTATTGCAGTGAGCTGGTTCGTGCTGCTCGCGACGTGGGTGTCGGTGGTATGAACGTAGCCGCCGGTCGCGGTGCGCGTGGTCCTGGCGCCGCCGCCCGCGGCAGTCGTGCCGAGCCTCGACTGCTGTTCGAGCCGCCTCTTTGTCGTATCCCGCTTGGCGTGACTCGCCGCCAGCGTACGAGCCGGCGGTTTCCGGGCCGCGTGAGTCCCCCCGACCCCTAGTGCCGTATCGACCACGGCTCCGGTCGGGGCCGCAACCGGCTTCTTGCCGGCGCTCTGGAACAGCAGCACCGCCATGATTATCAGGACCACGATTCCGGCCACGATCATGATGACCTGCGTCATCCCGGTCCCGCTTCTCTTACCCGGCGTCTGCCTGGGTCTCGATGCCCCGGCGTTTGATTTCTTCGATGGCGTCATGTTCTAGCCTCCTGCACTGACAATTATCTGAATGTCACCGGTTCGGCCCGGACTCGTTTGAGACACGCTATAACATAGCGCGGTCACTGCCACCCTGTCAAGCACCGCGCTGACGACTGTCGGCTGGCGAATGCCGATTGGCGATTGGCCGGAGCATTCGACATTCGTCACCCGCCAATCGCCAATGTCAGAAGTACGCCTTGAGTTGGGCGCTCAGCGTGTGTTCGCTCGCCCGGTCCGGACGGTGGTGGAATCCATACTGCACCGAGGCGGACAGAACGTCGCTGAACGAGTGCTCGTAGCTCAACTCGATACCCGGAGTCGTACCGAGCGGTTCGTCGAGTTCCACGTCGAACGGTAGGGTCGCGACCGTGGCCGTCCGGTGCGCGACTTCGACCAGCGCACGCACGCGGGCACGTGTGCCGATGCTGAACGTCCGGGCCAGGCTTGCGTCCACCGATGTAAGCGAGAAGGTGCCGAGTTCGGGATACGAGGCCGGCTCGGCGATGGACTTCCGCTCATAGCCGACCACGGCTTCGAGTTTGAGCGCAGTGCCGAGTACCGGGCTGGCCTCGAGCTTCCACCCGTCCTCATCGCGGTCGACATCTCCGCTGTTCAGTCTGCGCAGCGTGCGTTCCAGCTCGATCCTCGCGCGGCCCTCGACTTCGGGCAGCTTGTCGCTGTAGAGTTCCAGGTAGCCGTCCTGATGCGACGATGCGAGGCCGGTCGCCGCAAGCGAGCGGTCGGCGCTGAAGTCGGACGATGCCTCGATGGTCGGGGTGAGCACGGGTTGGAGCGCGTTTATCACCAGCCTCAGGTCCTCCCGGCTGAGACCGGCAAGCACCGCGCTGTCGGTGCTGGTCCGGCTTTCGCTGAAGGAACCGGTCAACGCCACCGGGTCAAAGGCCGAGATGTCGCCGGAGCCGTTCAGCGTCCACTGGCGCGCCTGCGTGAAGTTGCCGGTCGCCACCACCGCCCTGGTGTAGTCGCCCTGCGGGTCCTGGTAGTAACGTCCGGTCAGGGAGTCGCGCCGGTACTGTCCCTCTCCCTCACCCACGTAGCGGAACAGCTCGTCCTTGAGCTGCGTCTTCTGGTACGATTGGTTGAAATCCGCCTGAAACCGCAGCCCGGCCCTCGGCGTCGCCGACCCGTTCACGGCGGCCAGCAACTGGTTCCAGTCACCGCTGGAACTCGTGTCGAAGTGCTGATTGTTCAGACCGGCCATCGCGCTCACCCGGTAGGCGGTCCCGCCGGTCCAGTCCGCCCGTGCCTCCAGCAGCCGCGCGAGGTTCGTCCTTGCCCAGACGCCGGCCGAATCGGGCGCGTAGAACCCGGAATTGCGGAAGTCGACCCCGGCGCTCAGGGCCGACGCCGGTTTCACGTCGAGCCCCGAGGTCCAGACCAGCGACTTCTCGCCCGAATCCGCCTCGGTTTGCCAGCCGGCACTGGGATAGAACCAGCCCACCCGCGGTGCGGCCGAGAGACTCTGTCTGGTCAGGTCACCGACCCGGGCCACATCGTATCCCACCCAGCCGAGCCTGGCGTTTCCCTCGTACCGCTCAATCTGCCCGCCCTCAAACCGGTCGAGCCTGCCCGCCTCGCCGGTCAGGCTGAGGAACGAGGCCGGCTTCGCACGCGCCGACACCTCGTCGCTCGAACGTCGCTCGCTCTCGGTCGTCCCGCCCCAGCGGTACGTGAAATCGACCTCCGGCCTTGCGCCCGGCAGCTCGAAACCCGCGCCCTGCGACTGGTGGTGATAGGTGACGCCGTAGGAGCTGTCCTGCCAACCGGCATCCACGCCCAGCGCGCCCGCGTCTTCCGGAGCTCCGCCTGCCGCGAACAGGTTCAGGTCCCGGCGCTGGAACAACCCGTCCACCCCGGCACTGAATCCCCATTTCCTGTAGCCCAGACGGGCGTACGCCGCCTCGGTCCGCTGGGGCAGGGCAATGTGGCGCTTCGCGACGTAGTTCCCGGCCTTCGCGCCGGCGTAACTGTAGGCGAGTGTCGTATCATTGTACCGGTAGTCGCCCAGCGAATCACCGACCAGCGCGAACGACACCTGGTAGTCGCCCGAATCCCGGCCGACGTAGACGTAGTGGTCCCCGGACTTGACGTAGTCGCCCTTGCCATCACCCGCATAGACCGCGCCGTCGAGCCATGCCCGCGAGGTGTCGGCGCCGATCGCGGCCAGCGATTCTACTTCCGCCCTAGTCAGGTTCTCGATGGTGCTGTGACTCGTATCGTCGCCTTCATTGAATAGCCCGACGCTCAGATTGGCGCCGGCCTGAGAATAGCCTGCGCCGCCGACGACAATCGCCCGGCTGTAGTCGCCGGTGACGTACTGGAACGTCGCCTCAATCCGCGACAGCCGGTCAATCACCCGGCGATTGGTGAACGTCAACTCGCCGGTCGAGTAGTCAATCGTGTAGTCCGCGTCCCAGCCGCGCGTCATCCGGCTGCCGTTCAGGTACACTTCCTCGCTGCCCGCAACGATCTGGGTCGACCGTCCGTCGGGTGCCAGCACGTACGGCCCCTGCGAGCCGTCGGCGCCGGACAGCTCGACCCGGCCGAACTGACCCTTGGGGCTGGCGTACCCCCCGTTCAGTTGCAGCCCGCTCACCGGCGTTGCGGCGGCGGTCGCACCGATCGCCTGCCGCTCGATGGTTCCGAAATCCCCGGCCGGAAGCGACAGGTCGACGTCCCCGAACGACCCCTTCCACTGCTTGCCGGTCAGGTTGATAATGAGCTTGTCCAGTTGTTCGATGTTGGTGGTAGTACCCTCCGGCGGAATCGGCGAGTTCTGGTCCGACAACTCGGCATCCACACCGACGCCCTCGACGTTGCCGCTTATCTTGACCCGCGTCGCCTGGTCAATCCCGGCGTTCTCCCCTCCGAAACTGACACCCAACGTCTTGCTGCCGGATAGCCCCAGCCCGGTCGACTCCGCCGCGCCCGCGGGCGCCGCCGCCACCGACGCCGCGGCCGTCTCGGCCCCTGGTAACTGGGAATTGGCAATTGGCAATTCGCGCAGGCGGTATTCCTTCGGCACGCCCGGAAGCAGAACGCATCGGTACGTGACCCGAATCGGAACCCACTTCTCCGGCCTGCGCCAGAATATGACGGAACCGGAGTTGTAGTCAAACGTGTAGTCGACCGAGTCGAGCCTTACCCCGGAGACATAAACCGTATCGGTGCCCGGAACCAGGAATCCGTGCTCAACCGGGTAGCACGTGCTGATGCCGTCGCTGACGATCAGCGTCTGGCAGGGAACGCCGAAGGGCTCAGCGCCCGCGAGCGCCGCAACCAGCGAAAGGAACAGGAACAAACGTATCAAGGTCAGCCGTCTAGCCGCGAGCTATTGAGCCAATCGCCAATCGTAAATCGTCAATCGCCAATCCTGAAGACGTCGAGCCCCGTCCCCGCGTCGAGGACCACGAGTCGAGTGTTAACGATCGCCAGTGACAGCGGGCTGACTGCGCCCGGCAAGGCACAGCCGGTCCACCGTTTGCCCCGTAACAGCCACACCTGCGGCTTCCCGCGCTGGCCGACACAGAACGTCCCGTGCCCGTCGTACGCCAGCAGGTCGCAGGCCGCGGGGAGCGAGACCGAGTGCGTGACAACCCCGCTCCGGTTGAAGAAGTGAATCCGCCTCGCGGCCGGGCTCAGCACCGCGAAGCTCCCGTCCTCAAGGGCGACCATCGCTCCGGGTCGGGCGACCTCGGCCGCGCTGATGAACTGCCGGCTGTCCCCGAACAGACCCTTGTACCAGATTGCGCCGCGGTCGGCATCGCTCACCAGCATTATCCCGGGCTCGAAACCCGCCAGTCCCGTAACCCGCACACTGTCAAACCACGGCTGCAGGTCGAGCTTGTCCTTGGACATCCGGTACAAGGTATGGCTGTCATAGATGTAGATGTAGAACCGGTCCGCCGCGACCCCGGCCGGTGCCGTGATCCGCTCGATCAAGGGCAACGTCTCCTGCCGTACGGTCGCCAGTCGCCAATCGCCAACCGCCAATCTGACGACCCGCGTTCCCGAACTCTCCAGCACCAACAGAGAGTCACCGTCCCGACACATTGCTGTTGCCGGCGTGCCGAGCTGAACCGTCGCCTCCGGCTCGAGCGGTGCGAAAGCGCTGTCCGCCGGAGGCCGCGGAGGCTCTTTCGCAGGCGGTACGCGGCCGCCGCCGACACAGCCCGCGACAAGCCACAGCACCACCGCGCCCCCCAGCCCGCCTAGATTCGTCATTCTGACTTCTGCCTTATCTTCTTTGAGTCCGCACTTCTGGTTCTGTCATCTGGCTTCCGACTTCGTCTCTTGCATGACTGCCCTTCTATTGTTCTCACCCGATGGCCAAAGTCAAGCCCTCTCGACACGGGCTCCGAATCGACCGCGGATTGCGCAATCCTGATGCCATGCTCGCGGTCGTCCACCAGAAGTTCCCGGGACACAACACGAGATGGGTTCTGCTGCGCGGCAATGGGCATCGAGCCCACCCCAATTCCGCTCGACCACTCGACACAGAGCGGCTTCGCCGCGAGTTCCCGAATTGCAGTTCGCAGGTTGCAGTTGACTCCGCGGCCTGGGGCAGCATAATGCCCATGCTGTCGCGACGTCCGGGCCCGCAAAGCTGTCTTTCACGGGAGGAAACAGTGAAGCTTGATAACCTTACTCAGAGCCGATTGAACACGACGATGCTGGGCGTGGTGAAAGCCGTGCTCGATTACTATCACCCCGGCACCAGCGCGGCGTGGGCGTTTGGCGGGTCGGGCCACGCCTTTCTTGTCAACATTCACGAACAGATTTGTCCAAGCGGTCCGTACTGCTGGAAGTACGAAGGAGTGCAGAGGCTAATCCGCAACCTGGGCATCGAGATGACCGACCTTGGATTCTTCCACTCCGGAAGCAGACCCGAGGAGCGCGCCGCCGTTGAGTTGAAGCTGAGACAGGCCCTCGACTCAGGAATGCCCTGCTCGCTCGTGAACATGGAACACCAGGTCATTTATGGGTACGACGACAAGGCCTTCTTCACCGCTCAACCCTGGGGCGACAGCTGCGGCGGCTTCCCGCCCGCGACCCTGACCTTCGGCACGTGGCCGGAACTCAAGGACGAGGTCCACGTGACCTTTTTCACATTCCGAAAGCTCGCACCGGCGGATGACCGGACAGTCGTCCGCGACAGCCTGAGCTATGCGCTCAACCTGTTCCGGAACCCGGAGCAGCTCAGCTTTGAGCACTACGGAATCGGCCCCAACGCCTACGACAACTGGTTGCGAGCGGTAGCGGACGGGCACGGTTCATCGCACGGCAATTGGTGGAACGCAACGGTCTGGTCAGAGTGCCGGGCGATGGCTTCCGGCTACTTCTCGGAAATCGGGCAGAAGTTCACGCCGGTCGCCGGACAGGCTCAGGACCTGAGCGCGGCATACCGCGAGATCGCCGACCTCTTGTCCAAGGCGGCCGACAAGAACATGAACCCCGCCGACAAAACGGCCATCCTCACCGAATTGAAGGGCAAGGAAACGCAGGCCATCGGGCAGGTCGAGTCGCTGCTTGGCTCGCGCCTCATTTGACACTGTGTTGACTTCCCTTAGAATACGTCACCATGTCTAGGAGAATCGAACGGCTGCGCGGCCTGATGCGCCGCGAGAAACTGGACGGGTTCGTCGTCGTGAACCTGCCCAACGTCCGCTATCTGTGCGGCTACACCGGCTCGAACGGGCTGATGCTCGTCACGCGCCATGACTGCTGGTTCTACACCGACTTCCGGTATGCCGAGCAGATAAAGACCGAAGTTAAGGGTTGCCGTAAGCGCGTGCTCGTGCGCGATCTCGTGTCGCACCCGCCCCCGGAATGGGGCAGTTCCTACCGACGGCTTGGGGTCGAGGAGAGCCACATCACTGTCGCCCGGTTCAAGCAGTTCCGGAAGCGCTTTCCGAAAGCCCGGCTCGTCCCGACCAGGGACCTCGTGCTGGAGCTGCGCCGGACCAAGGAAGCGGTTGAGGTCGAGACGATTGCCGAAGCCCAGAGCATCACGGACCACGTGTTCAGAGACGTGCTGAAGATGGTGAAGCCGGGCGTGCGCGAACGCGACCTTGCCCTCGAGATTGAGTTCCAGTTCCGCCGGCACGGCGAAGTGGCGTTCGATTCCATCGTCGCGTCCGGTGAGAACGCGGCCAAGCCCCACGCGGGATTCAGCGACCGGAAGCTCAGGAAGGGCGACGCGCTCACCTTTGACATCGGCTGCCGGCTGCGCGGGTACTGCTCGGACATGACCCGGACCGTATTCGTCGGCAAGGCCTCGGCCGAGCTGCGGAAGGTGTACGAGATTGTGTACGAGGCCCAGCGGCGCGCCCTCGATACCATCAAGCCGGGCATCGCGGCCAAAGCCGCCGATGCCGCGGCGCGCGACTACATCACCGAGAAGGGCTACGGCGAGCAGTTCGGCCACGGCCTCGGTCATGGCGTCGGCATCGAGGTCCACGAGATGCCCGCGGTGGCCGCCGCCAGCAAGGACGAACTCGCGCCGGGCGACGTCGTCACGGTCGAGCCGGGAATCTACCTGCCGGGAGTCGGCGGGGTCCGCATCGAAGACATGGTACACATCACGAAGACCGGCTACACGAATCTCACCCGGAGTCCGAAGCGGCTCATCGAGCTTTAGCCGAACCGGGTTCCGCTCTAAGGAACAGGAGTATCCAATGATCACCCCCAATGAATTCAAGTCCGGAGTGCTCATCAAGTTCAAGGACGGCATCTACCAGGTCCTGTCCTACTCACGCAGCCGGACCGCGCAGCGCCGGGCCCGGGTCGTGGCCAAGCTGCGCAACATCAAGACCGGGGTCCAGATTGAAGAGAGTTTCGAATCCGAGGCCAAGTTCGATGAGGTCGAGAGGGAACGGAAGAAAGCGCAGTTCCTCTACCACGACCACGTCGGCTATCACTTCATGGACACTTCGACCTACGAGCAGTTCGCCCTGAACGCGGAACAGCTCGGCGACAGCGCGCTCTACCTGAGCGACGGCCTCGAAATCGACGTCTCCTACATGGAAGGCCTGCCGGTCAGCGTGGAGCCGCCGATGTTCATCGTCCTTGAGGTCGCCGAGACCGAGCCGAACTTCCGCGGCGACACCGCCGCCGGGGGCGGAAAGCCGGCCAAACTCACGACCGGCCTGGTTGTAACCGTCCCGTTTTTCGTCAAGACCGGTGACAAGGTAAGGGTGGACACGCGGACAAACACCTATGTCGAACGGGCGTGAGCAGAACCCAGCGCTCGAATGACCAATAACCAAGTCCCAATGACCAACGAATTCCCAATGTTCCAGTGCCTGCTTCGGTTTTCCCCTCTTTGGTCGTTCGTTGGGAATTGGCAATCGGGAATTGGGCATTCCTCCTAGCCATGTCTCTGCCTTTCAAGAAAGTCCTGATCGCCAACCGCGGCGAGGTGGCGCTGCGTGTCATCCGCGCCTGCCGTGAGCTGGGCGTTCCGTCGGCCCTGGTCTATTCCGAGGCCGACCGCGACTCCCTGCCGGTGCTCGTCGCCGACGAAGCGGTCTGCATCGGCCCGGCGCCCGCTCCGGACAGCTACCTGAACGTCTCGCGCATCCTGTCGGCTGCGGAAATCACCAAGGCGGACGCGCTCCATCCCGGTTACGGCTTCCTGGCTGAATCACCCGAGTTCGTGGACGCGACCGAGTCGTGCAAGATCACGTTCATAGGTCCGACCGCCGACACCCTGCGGCTGGCGCGAGACAAGATACGTCTGCGACAGCTCGCCCGCGAAGCCGGGCTGGCGCTGGTTCCCGGTTCGGAAGGCGAGGTCGCGACCGCGGCTGACGCCGCGAAGCTGGCAGCGGAACTGGGCTATCCGGTTCTGGTCAAGGCTGCCGCCGGGCACGGCGGCGGCGGCATGCGCCTGGTGAAACGAGACAAGGACATTGAGACCGGATTCCGGATGTGTCAGGCGGAGGCCAAGGCTGCATTCGGCGACGGCCGGGTCTTCATCGAGAAGCACCTCGCCAACGCCCGTCACGTGGAGATTCAACTGCTCGCCGACCGACAGGGCAGTCTCGCGTACCTACCCGAGCGCGACTGCTCGGTGCAGTTCCGCTATCGGAAGCTGCTGGAGGAAAGCCCGTCGCCGGCGGTCAGCGAGCAGTTGCGACAGAAACTCGGCGATCAGGCGGCAGCGGTCGGCCGTGCGGTGGGATTGACCAATTCCGGCACGGTCGAGTTCCTGCTGGACGAGAAAGAGAATTGCTTCTTCCTTGAGCTCAGCTGCCGGCTGCAGATTGAGCACGGAGTAACTGAAGCAGTCACCGGCCTGGACATTGTCCAATGTCAGATCCGCATCGCAGCCGGCGAGCAGCTTGCGCTGCCGGCCGGGCCGTCCGTGCCCCGCGGTCACGCCATCGAGTGCCGCATAAATGCCCAGGATCCGGATGCGGGGTTCGAACCGAGTTCCGGACTTGTGACCGAAGTACGGATGCCGGGCGGTCCCGGCATAAGAGTCGATTCCTACCTCACGCCCGGGTACGTCGTGCCGGCGCTCTATGAGCCGCTCTTGGCCAAGGTAATCTCGTGGGCGCCGGACCGAACCCAGGCGATCGCACGGATGGCACGGGCTCTGGCCGAGACCGCGGTCACTGGCGTTACAACAACTATCGGGCTCCACCGCCGGTTGATGGTTAGCGGTCGGTTCCGCCGGGGCAAACTCGGAATCGGCATGCTCGATGAGGAGCTGGCGGTTTGAGAATCAACGTCGCCCCGGTACCACGTGAATTGGCCCTGGCCTCGGCCGGACAGGGCACCGTCGAGACCGGTACAGCGGTCGTCGTGGTGGACTTGTTTCGCGCCTCGACTACGATTGCCGCAGCGTTGGGTGCAGGCGCGAGGTTCGTGCTACCCGTCCCGGACGTCGAGCAGGCGGTCAGACTGTCCGAACCCTACGCCGAACATGAAGTTCTGCTCGGCGGCGAGCGCGAATGCCAGCGAATCGAGGGGTTCCACCTCGGCAATTCCCCCCGGGAGTACACGCGGGAAGTCGTCGCCGGCAAGGTCGTCATCTTCACGACAACCAACGGCACCCGGGCGCTGGAGGCTGCCAAGGACGCGGGAATGGTCCTGGTGGGCGGTTTCGTCAATTTCAGCGCGATCGTGGAAGCCGTCGTCCACAAAGAGGCCGTGACAATTCTCTGCGCCGGCAACAACGGCCGGCTCTGCCTCGAGGACTTCGTCTGCGCGGGCGGGTTTGTGAACCGGCTGGCAAAAGAAACAGCGCAACTGAACGATGCGGCGCTGGCCGCCCGGGCTGCATACAAGAACCTGAGAACCGATCTTGCCCGTGCCCTGTTTTCCACCGAACACGCCCGCCGATTGACCGAGCTCGGGTTCCGCGCCGACCTCGAGTTCGCGCTCAAAGTCGACTCGCTGCCGGTCGTGCCCTGCCTGAGCGAAGGCCGAATCGCGCCGCTGACTGCTTGACTTGTCGACGCGGCGACCTAAGATAGTGCATCATCGCAGTTCGGACGGACCGGTCGTTACCCGGGCCGCTGCGTGCGGCCGTCGGGGCCGTCCGCGCCCACACGTCAAACATGTTGAACAGCGTTAGGCCGGGCCGGAACGACCGAGTGACCCGCGCGGTCGCGGCGGTCGAGACCACACTCGAACGAACCGCCAAGTACTATCCGGCCGACCTGCCGACCCACCATTACGCCCGACGCACGAACTGGCACTTCGAACCACAGCGCGTGGACGGCATACTGCGCCACCGCCCGGATGCTGTCGCCCGGTTCGAACCGCTCCGGCGTCAGTTCGAGGTCGCCCGGGCGCACGCCGAGGCCCTGCTCGTCTCCGAACTGCTCGGCGATGTCATTCTCGATGCCGAGCAGCGTGAAAGACTGAACCGGCGCGCGCTCGGAATTCTGCCCGGCCACGAGGCCGAGCGGCTGCGCGAGGTCTTCGCCTGTGCCGAACTGCAGCCGCGGCACTTTGCCCGCTCCGCCCCAACGACGATGGCGGTGTTCGAACAGATCGAACACAACGTCGGCCGCGCGACGGCGCTTGCCTACTGCATGCTGACCCTGGCCGGCCAGCACAAAGAAGAGGAGATAGTCACGTACGGAAAACGTCTGGACAATGTTTTCGAGCGCGTGGTAGCCGCCCCGGCGGTAAGCAAAGCTCTCGAGGCCAGGGTCCCCGAGAGCCCCCACGGCCTCTTCGAGGCGCTGTTTCCGCTGCTCCGGGCCGTGCGCGAACAGCTGTGGGCAATGAAGCCGAACCGGGTCTCGACCGAGTTCCTGCTCACCCACGTCATTGATAATTATCTCGGTGACCGGAGCGGCGTCGGCAACTCGCTCGGACTCGCCCTTTTCGACGGCATCATCCTCGGCAAGCTCGGGTTCCGTGTGAACTACGTCATGCAGGACGGCATGCTCCGGCTCCATGTGCAAATCGGCAGCCAGAGCGTGTTCTGGGAACTGGTCAAGCCGCTGCCGCTCTCGCTGGCGCCCGTTTCCAGCGGCAGCATCGTCGACCTGCGTTCGTTCTTCGCCATTACCTATGGCAGCCTCGCCACGATGTGCTTCACGCGCAGCCTGTGGGAGCGCGCGGCCGAAGCCTACGAACGCGCGCTGGAGCTCAATCCCGAGTCGGTCGAAACCCGAACCAGCCTGGCGATCTGCCTGCTGCGGGAGCAGCGTCCTGAAGATGCGATTCGCGAGCTCAAGGCCTGTCTCGAACTTGACCCGAACTCCGCCATGGCTCATCAGCAACTGGGGAACGCGTACACCATGCAGTCGAACTGGCCCAAGGCTACCGACTCTTACAAACGCGCTCTGCGGATAAGCCCGGACACGGCCGAGGTCTACAACAACCTCGGCTTCGCTTACCTCCGTTGCGGCAACGACCCGCAGGCGGTTGCAGCTTTCGAAGCGGCCATCCAGCATCGGCCCGACTACTCCGAGGCGCATTTCAACCTCGCCAATCTGCACATGGAACAGCAGCGCTACGACCTGGCAATCGAGCACTATCGCCAGACACTTCGCATCCAACCGAGCTTCGTTGCCGCCTACTACAACATGGGGCGCGCCGAGTATGAAAAGCACGACCTCAACGCAGCCATCCGCTGCTATCAGAAGGCGGTCGAGCTGAATCCGAAACACTTCGGCGCATGGCACAATCTCGGGATCGCCTACCGCGATCAGGGCCAGACCGAGAAGGCAGTCGAAGCGCTGGAAAAGGCAGTGGCCATCAACCCGAACCTGATGAGGTAACGCATGCGTCATGCGTCGAGGAGGCATAATTGCCGGCGGAGCTGAGTCGCGTTCTCAGGAACGCTCCCGCTGAACAGGTCGAAGGCTTGGTCCGCTTCGGCCCCCGTTATGCGTTGTCGGGCGACCGGCTGGCTATCGAATCCGGTTCGCTGGCCGGCACTACCCTGCGCATCGAGCGCCGCCTGTCGGACAGCAGAGCCGATTTCGCATTCTACGAGACAAGCACGGCGCACCATGCGTCGCGCGTCATGCGTAGTGAACCGATCGCCCACTGCCACTTTGACCGCGACCCGGAAACGGGAATGGAAACCCTCTGGGGCATCTTCGTGCGGGCCGAGTACCGGCACCGACGTCTGGCCACACTCTTTGTCCGGTCCACACTTCGTGAACTGATGACTTCGGGCGAACGTCACTGGTTCGCCGTCCGCAAGCTGATGCAGGTCGATTCTGAGGCCGGCCGCCGCGTGCCGCTCGGAGGTCGTGCATCGCCCGGCTCGGCCAGACCGCAAATCGAGAAGGCAGACATCGAATCCGCCAACCCCTTGCCGATTCAGCCGCCCCCGATCTCGCTTCACAACCTCGGCATCGGTCTGGTCGCACTGCGGCTCGGGCTCAGGCCGGAACCTGATCTCGAGCGCCTGCTCGCCCCGGGTAACGTCAAAGCGGTGCAGGCGCTGCCGCCCACGCCCGAGAGTCCGCCCGGACTGCTCCTGCGGCTGGAAGTCCTGCCCGGGCTCCTGGTCGCGGCGTTGATCGACACCGACACCGGTCATCCTCTTTCTGACCGTCACGCGTACGAGCAGTTCGTCAACCCCCGGCACCTGCTTAGAGAGGCCCTGGCCGGCCGGGCAGTCATCGGCAACATCGACTACATCCTGCCGCGTGGCGCGATTGAGCCTTTTGCCGCACGACTGGCGAACAGCCCGGCTGAAATGGGGCAGATCACCGCTGCCCTCCGTCGCGGTGCGCGGTGTTGCCCGTCCGGGGCCGCCGAGGCCAACTGAATGCCGACGAAGCTCAGGCTCGAACTGAACCGGATGCTCGGAATATCGCTTGCGGCGCTCAGCCCGACGTACGGATGCGGTTCGATGCTGCGTAGCCTGCCGCGGTTCAGCTCCTCCGACCCCCTGCTCGACATCATGTCCAACTACGGTTACCAGAACGTGGCCGGCGACAAGGTGGCCCAGAGGCTGGTCGCGAACCCGGGTCTGCTCAAACAGTTTCACGAAAACGCCTTCAGCAACAAACTGCCGCTCTCCGAGAACTACAAGAACGTCTATGGGCACCTCGATGTCTTCCTGGCGACCGACGCAGCGGTGAAGACTGCATGGTTTGTTGCCGACCCGCCCAACCGCGTCGCGCTTCTGAACTACGATCGCGACGCCGTGTCGTTCGGCCTCAAACCGCTCGGCGTGCTGCTGCTCGGCTCGACGGTCCGGCTTACCGCGGCCGGCTGGCAGAACCTGCACGATCTCCTGACCGACGAGTTCTTCAACATCCATCCCGGAATCCAGCGGGTCGAGATCACAGGCGTGCTGGATGGAGTCCGCTGGCGGACCAATACCCTGAGCCTGGGCGTGACAATGCTGAACTTTCGCGAACTGCCGGAGATCCAGACTGTGGTCGTGAAGACGCTTCTCACCAGGAGTCTGGACACAAAGAGCTGATGGCTGAGGACATTCACCACGTCATAACCGGCACAATCTGGCCGAAGCTCAAGGACGACGTGCGCGACTTCCGCGTCTTCAGCCGCCACGACCTCGCCTGCGCCGCCTACTTCCACATCCGCCGGTTACTGCTCGTTCAGCCTGGCTGGTCCTGTCGTGCCACCCCTCCACTCAGCGCGAATGAGAGACGTCCGCCGCTGCCATGCCCTGATCTCGCCCTGTTCTCAGACCGGAAGCTGATGGCGCTGTTCCGATTCGAGTTCCACCTCACCCCGGGCATGGATGGGGGATTCCCGACATCGGTAATGAATGAGAGGATGACAGCTCTGCGTAAGACCGTTGAGAACACCGGACATTCGCCGCCGGACGCGAGCAGCGGCAAAGGCTACATGGTCGCCGTCCACGACACCAAGGAAGAATGGTTCTATCCTGACCAGGCGGCATGGGAAAAGCAGTCGTGTTTCTGGCTGCCGGTCAATTCCCGAGGATTCGGCAACTACGCCGAGTGGCACCAGAAGTGGGAGAGGCTTGCCCGGCTCTCGAGTCGCTAGACATCCGACTCTGCCAATCGTAGCGCGGCCCGGACCCGCAGCGGTCTTTTCCCTGCTGCTTGCTGCCTGTTGGACCATCGGCCTCGCGGGTATCCCGATCATGACCGTGGATCAGCTCAAGCCTGGCATGAAGGGCACCGGCCGTTCGGTCTTCTTCGGCACCGAAGTCAAGGAGTTCGGCGTCGAGGTAGTCGATGTCATGCACAAGGCCTGGCCGCGGGGCGACTTGATAATCTGCCGGCTATCCGGGCAGGGACTTGAAGAATCGGGAGTCGTCGCCGGCATGTCAGGCAGCCCGGTCTACATTGAAGGCAAGCTCATCGGAGCTGTCGCCTACGCGTGGGGCTTCGCCAAAGAGCCGCTCGCCGGGGTCACGCCGGCGGCCCAGATGCTGCGAATCTGGAATGAGCCTGACCGGTCAGGAGGCCAGGGTGGCTCACGCTCCGGTCGCCTGTCTGAAGGCATCGCGCCGACCGGTCTCTCGCCCCTCCCGCTGCCCGTAGCTCTGTCCGGATTCACGCCCGCACTGGCCGAACTCATCCAGCCAGCTTTCAGCAAGTTCGGCCTGACGCCGGTCGCCGCTGCCGGTGCTGCCTCGACTGGTGCTGCTGACACGTCCGGCCTGGTCCCGGGTGCGGCCGTCGGCATCGCCCTGATTGATGGAGATGTGCGTGTCGCCGCAATGGGAACTCTCACCTGTCGCGAAGGTAAGCGAATCATCGCGTTCGGACACCCGATGCTGGGGGCCGGCAACATCCGTATGCCGATGGTCGGCGGCGTCATTCATTCGGTCGTACCATCGGAAATGAGCTCGTTCAAGCTCTTCTCCCCCACCGCTCCGCTCGGCACCATTAACCAGGACCGGTTGGCCGGGATTGGCGGCAACATCGGTGCGGCTCCTGAGATGCTGCCGGTCACAGCCGTCATTTCCTCGCCTTCCGGCCTTGACACGTACAGATTTCGCATCGTCGAGCTTGAGGACCTCGCCCCAACGCTCGCGGCAGCCGGGCTGACCGATGTGGTCTACCAGACCGAGGGAAACCTCGAGGAAATGACGCTGGCTTCACGGATGACGGTACGCCTGTCGCCTGCCGCCAATCGTCAATCGCAAATCCCCGCCGACTCGCTTGTCGTCGAGCACCGTTTCAGCGGCACGAACCCGGCCGAAGAGCTCTTCCGAACTGCCCAAAGCGAACTCGGAGCCCTGTACAGCAACCGGTTTCTGCCGGCGCCGGTCGCATCGGTCGGATTCGACCTCCGCTTCACTCCGGGCCGGAACCTCGCGTACCTGCTCTCGGCTCGACCGGACCGGGTGCGCGTGCGCCCCGGCGATTCGGTCAACGTCACGCTGGGGCTGCGCGACTACCGCGGCAGCAATACCGAGGTAACCGTTGCCATCGGCGTGCCCGAACCCACGCCCGAGGGGAAGTTGAGAATCATCATCGCCCCTCGTGACTCGCTGTTTGCCTTTGAAGCCATGCGCGCCCCGGCAACGCTTGAACCTGGGTCTTTCGCCCGCCTTGTCGAATTGCTCTCGCAGACCGGCCGGGAAAACGAGCTGGTGGCGGCAGGCTTCATCACCGGACCGGGCCTGACACTAGCCGGAGAGGAGTTTCCCACGCCTCCGCCTTCACTGCGATCGGTACTGCTCAACCGCCAGGCCGACGAGCCGGTCACGGCGACAAACGACAGTCCGGTAATCCGTCAGACGCTCCGCTTGGACCGCGTCATCTCCGGAGTGGTCAAGCTCGACCTGGAGGTCAAAAGGTGAGAACACAAGTACAAAGTCGCAAGGACAAAGGACAAGACAAGCTCCAAACGAAGCCGGGAAGGGTTCAGTTTCATCTCTCATCCTTCATCCTTTCCCCTTGCTTAGTCCTTTGTACTTTATCCTTTACACTTGCGTCGGTTTGGACCACTGACGGCACCGACAGCCTGCTTCAGCAACTCGACCGCATCGAATTCGAGAACGTGTCGATTCACAGCCAGGGAACGGTGACGCTGGCACCAGCCCTGGCCAACCGGACGCTCGACAACGCGGCTGCGGTCTGGCAGACGGCCGCTGACCGCCGCGGGAATGTCTACGTGGCGACCGGCAACCAGGGACGCCTCTACCGCCTGCGTTCACCGTCCATCGTTAGTCGTTCATCGTTGCCCGAACTGGTGTACGATTCCGCGTCCGGAGAGATACTTGCCCTGACTTCAGACGCGTCCGGCACGGTCTACTTCGGCACCACGCCGGACGGCAACGTGTATCGTATCCGCCCGGGCGGCAAACCCGAGCATCTCTGTTCCACCGGTGAGAGCTATGTCTATTGCCTGCTGCCTGCGGGCGACCCCTCTGGATCAGTCTTCGCCGCTACCGGCCAGCACGGCAAGCTCCTGCGCATCACGCCCGATGGCAAGGCAACCGAGGTCTTTACAGCCAAACAAGGCAGTCTGACCGCATTGGCCTGGCTGATTCCCGGCAAGGAAATGCTGGTCGGGACTTCCCCTGACGGCACAGTCTACCGTCTCAGCTTCACCGCCGGCGCTGAGCGGCCGAGCGTCTCCGTACTGTACGACACACCGTTGAACGAAGTACGGGCAATTGCTGCGGACGCAGCCGGCCGGGTCTACATCGGCGCGAACGCAGGGGGTGACGCAGACGCGGATTCAGCCCGTGCCGAAGTCTTCTTCATCGACAGGTTCGGCGTTCGCCGATGGTGCTGGCGCGCGCCCGATTCCACGGTGTTCGCCATCGCCCCCCTCTCGTCCTCAGGCGTGCTCGTGGCAACCGGCAACAAGGCCATGGTCTACGAACTCGACACGCTCGGCCATGTCTCGGTCCGGTACCGGATGAAAGAAACTCAGGCGCTCTGCCTGTCTCCGGTGCCAGGCGGACTATGGCTCGGAACCGGCAACCCGGGCAAGCTCTATGAGGCGGGCGCGGCTTACGCCGACTCGGGCCACCTCACTTCTGCACCGCACGACTGCGCCAACCCGGCGCTGTTCGGCACGCTCTCCTTCCGCGCGAACGTCCCGGCCGGAACCGGGCTGACCTTCGAAACTCGGTCAGGTAACTCCGAGAAACCGGACTCGACATGGAGCCAATGGACAGCGGCAGACCCTGGGATAAAGTCTCCGTCGCGTCGCTTCATTCAGTGGCGGAGCCGTTTCCGCACATCCTTCCCCAATCTCACCCCCGAACTGCAGCGCGTGGATGTCTACTACCGCCCTGCCAACCTTGCGCCGGTCATCAAGAAGTTTGACGTTCCCGAGCCGTCACTGGAAGACGCGCGAAAGGGCTTGAACAAGCCGTCACGCCAAATCACATGGGAAGCTACCGACCCGGATTCCGACTCGCTCTCGTTCGAGCTCTGCTTCCGGCGAGAGCACGAAACACAGTGGCAGCGGGTGGAGCATGACATTTCCGACAGCCGCTTCGACCTCGACACCCGGGCCCTGCCTGATGGCTGGTACGAACTCAAGCTCGTGGCCAGCGACAAGCCGACCGAACCAGCGGGCGCGGCCCTCACGACTGAGTACGTGAGTCGGCCCTTCCTTGTCGACAACACCGCTCCGACCGTGACCGGGCTGAGCACCCAAGTCCTCTCTGCCGGCGACTCGTCAATCGCCAATCGCCAATCGCCAATCGCCAATTACAGACTCTGCCGCGTCAGCTTCTCCGCCCACGATTCCCTGTCCACGATTGCCGCGGCCCGGGTTTCGGTCAACGCCGGTGACTGGATAACGCTCGAGCCTGAGGACCACGTCTTCGACTCCGGCACAGAACGCTTCAACGCCGACGTCTCTCTTCCGTCCTCCGTCATTGGTCTTCCGTCCTTTGTCGTAAGCGTCTGGGTTGCCGATGCCCAGCGAAACGTCGCCGCGGCACGCACGATTGTGCGCGCCAAGTAATCGCGCACAAGGACCAAGTAGTAAGGACAAAGGACTAATCAAAGCGGCAAGTCACAAGACGAACCCCGACTTCGTACTTTGTCATTCTCTGCGTTGCTTTGTCCTTAGTCCTTTGTCCTTGATACTTGCGCCATGAAGGCGCCGTACCGTCTCCTCGAACACACCTCTGACGTCAAGGCCGAGATCTATGGCTCTGACCTTGCCGAGCTCTTCACCAACGCTGCCACCTGCCTCTTCGACCTGATTCTCGACCGAGACAAGGTGCGGGAGACCGTACGCCAGCCCGTATACCTCGAGACCGAGTCACTCTCTGAACTCTTCCTCGACTGGCTGCGCGAACTCCTGTTCCTCTTCTCCACGCGCTCTCTGGCAATCGCCCGCATCGAAATCAACTCGGTCGAGCCAACTCATATCAGTGCCACCGTCTATGGTGAGGAATTCGACCGGGAACGCCACGGCCTCAAAGTCGAGGTCAAGACCCCGACCTACCATCAGTACAGGATAGACAAGACCGACGACGGCTACCGCGCCACCGTCATCCTCGACGTCTAGGCGACTTACGGTCGTCTCGTCGGGAATGAAGGAATCCGCGTAATAATCTGTGTGATCTGCGGACAGATTCGGACCGGGGACCTGTCCTGGCGGCTACGTGCGCCGGTTCCAGATAGGCGAGATTGAACGGAGCCGGGCTACGACCTTCTCGAAGACCTCAATCGTGTAGTCGATCTCGGCCTCGGTGTTGCCCGGGCCGAGCGACATCCTGACCGGAGAATTGGCGAAGAGCGGAGGCACCCCGATTGCTTTCATCGTCGCCGACGGCTCGGCGCTCCCGGTCGAGCATGCCGACCCCGACGCAACCGCAATGCCCTCCATGTCTAGGTTCACAAGCAGGGCCTCGCCCTCGACGTAGCCCACACACACGTGACAGACGTTCGGCAGACGCCTGGTCGGATGGCCGTCCAGGATGAGCTTCGAAACCCGCGTGAGAATCGCCCGCTCCAACTTGTCCCGCAGCTTGCGCTCATGTTCGGCGTTCGTCTGCCACTCGGCGGCGAGGAGCTCGCAGGCCTTGCCCAGCCCGGCGATGCCGATGACGTTCTCGGTGCCGCCGCGGAGTCCCTTCTCCTGATGGCCACCGTGCACCAACGGGTGTATCTTCGTCCCTTCACGGATGTAAAGGGCGCCAACGCCTTTTGGGCCCTGCAGCTTGTGCCCGGAAATCGTCAGGAGGTCAACACCCAGCTCGTTCACGTCCACACGGATCTTGCCCGCGGCCGCGACCGCGTCGGTGTGACTCGTGACGCCGGCCTCACGGCAGATTCGGGCAATCTCTGCAACGGGCTCGATGGTCCCTATCTCATTGTTCGCAAGCATCACCGAGACGAGCGCGGTCTCCCTGGTCAGGGCGCGCTTCACCTCGTCCGGGTCAACCAGACCGGACTTGTCCACCGGCAGATACGTCGCCCGGAACCCTAGCGACTCAAGGTACCGGCAGCTCTCCAATACCGCACTGTGCTCAATCGCGCTGCAGACAACGTGCTTCCCTCGATCCACCCGCGCGTAGGCGGTGCCCTTCACCGCCCAGTTGTCCGCCTCGGTTCCGCCACCGGTGAAGAATATCTCGTCCGGGCTCGCGCCAAGGAAGGCTGCGACCTGCTCTCTTGCCTCGGCCACCGGCTCGGCGCACTCCCGGCCGAAGCTGTGAATATTCGAGGGATTGCCGAACAGCTCGTGCAGGTACGGCTCCATCGCCGCGGCAACGCGCGGGTCAATCGGCGTCGTCGAATTGTTGTCGAGATAGACTCTGGTCATAGCTGGCTAGTCTCCCTCTGCCGTCGCAGCCGCGGTTATGGGTTCGGCCTCTGACCTTCTGGCCCCTGGCGCTCGGCCTAACAGCTCCTTGCCGACTAACATCACGACGCCGACAAGGACAAAGGCGTCGGCAAGGTTGAACACCGGCCACGGAACAATTGGAAAGCGCCCGAACAGGACAACCGGATGGCCGGGTATGTCGAAAAGCAGGAAGTCAATCACGTAGCTCAGCCCCACTCGATCAATCACGTTGCCGAGCGCGCCGCTCAGAACCAGGCCGAACGCGGTGGAAGACCAGATGTCATTCGCCCGGAGACCGTACCACGCTACAAGCCCCGCCGCCGACAGCGGCAGTACGAAGTACATGAACGGCGGCCCGTAGTTCAGGCTGAACAGGCCTTGATGGTTCATCGCGTACGTGACCTTGAGCACGTTGCCGATGAGACGTAGCTCGCGCCCGTCGCTGAGCACGCCACTGATGAACATCCCATGCACGATAAGCTTCGGAATCCGGTCGAGGACCAGACCGACAATCGCGGCCCAGATAAAGAAACGACGACTCATCAGGAAAGCGTAGCCCTGACTGCGCTGGTGTCAAGCAACGGAAATGACCAAGTACCAGGTTCCAATGACCAATCAAGCCTCGATTCCGGAATGGTCTCGAACGCCCCGCCGTTCCTGCTTTGGGCATTTAATTATCATTGACGCTTGGCCATTGGTGCTTGGTCCGACGGCCCACCGGACGTCTTCCATTGCGTCTTCCATTGCGTTGACACTCACCAGCCCGCTTCTATAATCACTAACCGCCATGCAGCGTCTTGTGACCGCAGCCCAGATGCAGGACCTCGACCGTCGCGCGACCGCGGAGCACGGCATCCCGGGCTTGACGCTGATGGAGAACGCCGGTCAGGCCGTAATCAAGTTCATGGAAAAACACCTTGGCAGCCTCGCCGGCACTCAGCCGCTCGTCGTCTGCGGCAAGGGCAACAACGGTGGTGACGGCTTCGTGGTCACTCGGCTGCTGCTCGACAATGGCGCGAAGCCCGATTGCGTCCTTTTGGGAAGCTCAGCCGACCTCGCGGGTGATGCCCTCGCCAACTGCAACCGACTCAAGGACGGCGGTCTCTCGGTCCGCGAAGTTTCGAAGGCCGCAGACGTCGCACCGCTTCTCCAAGACAGGAAGGTAATCATCGATGCGATCTTCGGCACAGGCCTGACCCGCAGGCCTGCCGGGCTCGCCGCCCAGGCCATTACGCTCATCAACCAGTCCGGCGCATACGTGGTGGCCATCGACCTGCCCTCCGGGCTTCAATCCGACACCGGCGTGCCGTACGAACCGTGCGTCCGCGCCGACCTGACCGTGACCATGGCCATGCCGAAGGTCGGCCTCTGGCTCTACCCTGGCCGTGTCTGCGTGGGCACCGCAGAAATCGGCGACATCGGTATGCCAGAGATAGGAACTAGGGACGAGGGACTAGGGACGAGGGCTCGGACCCTAATCCCCAATCCCCAGCCCCTAATCCCTGGTGATCAGGCCTTCCTGCTCGATGCCGAACACGTCCGCTCGATTCTGCCCGGGCGCAGACCCGATGGCCACAAGGGAACATTCGGCACCACGCTCATCATCGCCGGGTCGCGGAATTTCTCCGGCGCGGCCGTCCTCGCCGGTTCGGCTGCGGTCCGTTCCGGGTGCGGTCTGATACGGATCGCCATTCCTGCCGGCATCGCCGATGTCGTGTCATCCGACGTAGTCGAGGCGGTGAAAATCCCGCTGCCGCAGACGGATACCGAGACACTGTCCCCGGCCGCCACCGAGAGCCTGCTTGAACTGGCCGGCGACGCTCAGGCAGTCGCGCTCGGCCCCGGCATCGGCACCGACCCCCGCACGCGAGAACTCGAGCTCGACTTCCTCGCCGAGGTCGAACGGCCGACCGTGATTGACGCGGACGGCATCAACAACCTCGCCGGTCGCATCGACCTGCTCTCGCGCGTCAAGGCTCCACTCGTGCTTACGCCTCACCCGGGCGAGTTCGCACGCCTGACCGGGCTGAAGGCGGGTGACGTCAACGCCGACCGCGTCGGCATCTCGCGTAAATTCGCGACTGAGCGTAAGGTGGTGCTCGTGCTCAAAGGCGCCTCGACCGTGGTCGCCGCTCCGGACGGCACCATCTTCGTCAACCCGACCGGCAATTCAGGCCTGGCCAAGGGCGGAACCGGCGACGTCCTCACCGGTCTGATCGCTGGCCTGATCGCTCAGGGCATGTCGCCGCTGGACGGCGCTTGTGCGGGCGTGTTCCTCCACGGTCTCGCCGCCGACATTGCCGTGCGGACGTTCACCGAGTATTGCCTCGCCGCCGGTGACCTGCCCCACTTCCTGCCGCAGGCGTTCGCGGCAGTGCTCAATGGAGATGCCCAGGCTTCGATGCGTCGGAATGACCAATTGTCAAGTGCCAATTCCCAATCAAACCCCAGGTAAGGAAATGACCAATCGGGCATTCGGCATTCCGGCATTGATTGGTCATTGGGACTTGGTCATTGGGGTTTGTGGTACCTGATGGTTTCCCTGCTTCTCCTCGCCCTGCTCGGCATGTACCATCCCGAGAACTGGCAGTTCTTTCCCTCGATGGACGAGGTCCGCTGCATCTCCGCGTCCGTCTCCGAAGTGTACGTCGCGGTACCAACCGGCGTCTGTGTCTTTGACCGCCCGCGGCTGCGTTTCGTCCGCGCCCTGACCGTGGCCGATGGTCTCACCGGCGAAGTTCGCCTCTGCGCCCACAACCCGTCGCGCGGCGACGTCTTCATCGCAACCGACGGCCACATCCACCGCTATGTCCCGGCCACCGGGCTGGTCGAGGAACTCACGGCACCGTTCAAGAACGTCTCATCCATCGGCATTGCCGAAAACGGCGCTTACTTCGAAACCGACGCCGGTCCCTACTTCCGTGCGAGCAACGCGCTCGACTTCAACCGGGTCTCTGAATTCCCGTCCGACCTTACCTGGTACGGAGGAAGGGACACGCTCAAACCCCGCAACTTCCCCTTCCTCACGCCGTACTTCGTCACGGACGAGCAGCTCATCAACCACCCGATTACGCTCGTGCGGCCGGACAAAAGCAACAAACGGCTGTTTGCCGCTGTTCAGGGCTATGGCATCGTCGTATACAACCCCCGCTCCGGGTTCAGTGAAGGGCACATCCGCTTCGGCCCATCAACTTCCGGCTCCGGTCTCCCGTCTTCCGTCTCCCACATCGCCCGCGTCGACAACCGGCTCTGGTTCATCGGCGGCTCGACCGCAATATCGCTCGACTCGACCGGTGACTGGTACTACTTCCTCACCCGGCCCGGCGACCTTGTCACCGGCGGCTTCCAGCTCCTCTACGGCAACGTCACGTCGCTTGAACGTGACCACGGCCTCACCGCGATTTCGGCCGACTCGAGCGGACTGCTGCTCGGCACCACGGACGGCATCTACTCGCTGGGCTCGAACAAGAAGCTCGTGCAACTGCTCAGCCTGCCGCGCCAGGCGAACGGACTGCTCCGGCTTCACGACTCGCTCATCTTCGGCACCGACCAGGGGCTATTTCTCTCCACCCGCGACAGCGCCGCCGAGTACACCGACCCGTACGGCGCGACCAACTTCGGCGTGTTCGACATCGCCAGCGCGGGCAACGGCACCGCCTACTTCGGCGCCATCGGAGGAATCGTCTCGCGCACTGCCGACGGCCGGTGGTTCCACTACGTCCCGCCCGGGTTTGACTTGAAACAGCCCATCCGTACCCTTGCCGCGGCCGGCACCCGCGTCTTCATGGCCACTCCGTCACCCGTCCCCGGTCTCCCGTCCTCCGTCATCACAGTGCTCGACACCAAAGACGGCTCATACACCACAATTGATGCGTCCCGCGGCCTGCCGGTCGCGAAAATCAACTCACTCTACGCCGACGACCACTACCTCTGGATCGCCTCGCCCGGTCTGATTTCTCGCTTGGACTACACCAAAGAACTCCGCTAGCCGCCTCTGTCCGTCCCTTCACTTCTGACATCTCGCATCCAGCTTCTGACATCTGACTTCGTTCCATCCCTGAAGTATGGATTGCCGGAGGAGGCAAGAGACAAGGAGAACCGCAGATTACGCAGATGACGCAGATGGCTCACATTTGGGCCCGCTCCTCTGCTCTCACGCCAACCTCAACCTCTTCCTCATTCTCAACCTCAACCTCAACCTGTTCCTAGAACTGATTCCTGGCAAATGTGACCTCACGTCAGACGCGCGATTTGGTCCTTCAAAGCACCTGTCATTGCTCGTCGGAAAGCTCGGACCAAAGTATCCTTCACTGCGCACTGCACTGCGTCGGCCAGCGCGTCGTGAACTGCGTGAGCAACTGCACACGGAATTCCTCGGCGAACTGCACGCGACATTGCTCAGGACATTGCTCGAAACAAAGCTCGCAGCATTGCTCGGCTCGTTGCTCGACTCAAAGCTCGGGTCATTGCAGGCTACAAAGTACCTCGCGCTGCATCGGCAAGGGCTGCGGGGTGGGCAGTCTCCGGACTGAGGGGTGGGCGGCAGAATTGTGGTCCGAGAACGGTTACGCCACTACATATAGTATGCCGGCCACTGAGCCCAAGATGGGGACTGTCCCTTCGCAGGGCCTTGTGCGACTTCCAGGGACTGTCCCCATCTTGGCGACGGCACGTCAACGTATCACCGGTATTAGAGCGTCCGCGCGCTCCTTGGGACTGTCCCCATTTTCGATCTTGCATCGCGTCAAAGCGCCTTCTGGGGCATTGGGATCGTGTCCAAGTCCGGGTTGAGTCAAAGCGCTCGCATCAGGATTCCGCGGTTCGATGCCGTCCTGAACTCGGCAGTGGCATAGGCGCTGACGGCGTGACTGGCCGCCGCGGTGGCCTCACGGCTGAGCGCGCAGGTCAGGCCCGAACTCGCGGCTGGGCTCGCCGCGCGGCCGATGGCCGGGCTGAGGCTGGCGTTGACGTCCCCACTCAGAGTGGCGCTGAATTCCCCAGTCTGGTCGCGATTGCCCGCGGCCTTGAACTCTGAACTCGTCGCGCTACAGACAACCGCCCTAAATCCTTGACTGACGGCCACATTGAGCACCGCATCGTGTGCGGCCTTTAATGCCGCAGTCACCCCCGGATTGACTCCCCTCTTGGCAACGCCACCGCCGGCTCAGGTCGCAGACCGCAGGCAGCCGCCGCCTTGATTGAGCTGCTGAAGAAGGCCTCCTTTCGTCATTCTGAGCGCGGCGAAGAGTCTTCGAGAGGACGATTCTACGGCAGTTAGAAGACCCTTCGCTTCGCTCAGGGTGACATGAACGGGGGTTTCAACGGCCTCAGTGTTCCTGTTTTCTGTGGTTCAATTTCGGATTCAGAGGGTGTCTATCGACTTGATGCGGAAAGGCGCGCCGATAAACTGAGACATGGAGATTCGTCACTACCGATTCAGCCGCATTACTCTTGACCCCGACAAGTGCTTCGGCAAGCCCTGCATCAGGGGCCTGAGGATGCCGGTTGCCTCTATCCTCAGCTACCTGGCCTCCGGTATGACAGTCGATGAGATTCTCCGCGAGTGGCCGGAGCTTGAGCGAGAAGACGTACAACAGGCGCTGGCGTACGCCTCGTGGGCGAAGGAAGAACGCGTGGTCTCGCTGGAGCCGGCGAGCACCGCTTGAAGTTCCTCCTCAACATGAACCTGCCGCGCGAACTCGGCAGGCGACTGTCGTCGAGAGGGCACTCTTGTCGCCACGTCGGTGACATCGGACTTGCTTCGGCATCGGACGAACGCATCGTTGCCGAAGCCAGGCGCACGCGAGAGGTCATCATGCTGCGGGGCGGGCCTTCGCCGGCCCCAACTCCTGACTCTTGACTGCTACCTGCTAACTCTCCACCTACCTCATCACCACCGCCTTCTTCACCGCCCGGAACCCCGGCGCGGAGCCGGCAGCGCTTGATCAGGCATTAGGTGCCACAGGACATCCCGCAAAGACGACCGGACGACGGCCATTGACGCGCCCGACATCATCGCTAAACTTGGCTCGAAAGGAAGGCGCATGAATGACCGCAGGTTCGCGGCCGTTGTTACCAAGGAAGAGAACTGGTACGTGGGCCGTTGTCTGGAGCTCGAAGTGGTCAGCCAAGGCAAGACGATTGAAGAGACACAGGCGAACCTCAAAGAAGCGGTCAAGCTGTACCTCGAAAGCTTCGGCTCCGACGACCAGCCGCAGAGCCTCGGCACGACGCGCCCGCGGTCATCCGTGCCATCCCAGCGCACTGAGTAGAGACCCGCCCGCCGGAATCCGCTCGCCAGCGTGCGCGCGGCCCGGCCTTGACTCATGGTTCAGCCAGCCTAGAATCACGAAGAGGAGCTACATGTGCCCGAGGTGAAGAATGAAGCCATCGAGATGATTGAGCGGCTCCCCGACGACGCCAGCATGACGGACATCATGGCCGAGATCTACTTCAGACTCAAAGTCGAAACCGGCCTGAAGGAGCTGGACGAAGGCAAGGGCATCACGCAGACCGTTGCACGCGACCGACTCAAGAAGTGGCTCAGCTGGTTTGGTCTCCGTCCGCGCCTTCTCAGTGTCCGCCCACTAACCGGTCCGTATCGGCCCATCCTGATCGCCCCTTGACTCCCGAGAGCTAGTTCATTATGATGAACTTGAGTTCACCATGAAGTACGTGAGTTCAGGCCGGCGCCAGGGCGACTCGGGTCGATTGTTTGTTGCGTCGCTGGAGCAAGCCGTGCTGGCGTTTCTCTGCGCCCACGCTGACCGGAGTTTCTACGGCGTCGAAGTGGCGGGCGAAGCCGGCCTCTCACGCGGCGGGGTGAACCGCGTGCTCCGTGAACTGGCCGAAGCCGGTCTGGTTGAAGCCGAGGATCGCGGCCGGATGCGATTCTACCGCGCGCGTCTTGGCGACCCGCGAGTCCGATCGTTCAAGATGCTGCTGAACATCGACGCTCTCGCCCCTCTGCTTGACCGCCTGTCCAGACTGGCGCTGCGAGTTGTGCTGTTCGGCAGCGCCGCCGAGGGAACGAACATTCCCGACAGCGATATTGACCTGTTGGTGGTGACCAATTCGCCGGACCGGGTGCGGAAGATCGTCTCCGCCGGCGGCGACGCGTTGCAGACCGTCATCGTGACGCCGGTCGGGCTTGCCGACCTGGAGCGCGCCAACCCCGTATTCGGCGCCGAACTCAGGCGGGGCATCGAGCTATGGAAAGAAAGCTAGGCCCGGAGTTCGAGTCATGTCTGAAGTCGGGCAGGATTCGGCGGTTTTCGCCTGGTCCGACCCTTGTCGCGGGCGAACTGGCGGCAGCGGGCCAGGACCTCGATGAGGCCCGCCGGACCTTGGTCGCAGGCGGGCTCAAATGGGCGACCATCCAAGCCTACTACTCCATGTTTCACAGTGCGCGGGCGCTCTTGTACGCCCGGGGATACCGTGAACGCAGCCACCGTTGTCTCGTCATCGCGCTGCGTGAACTCTACGTCGGATCCCGACTACTCGAGTTGGAGTTTGTCGAAGGGCTTGAGGCAGGGAAGACGCTGCGGGAGAACGCTGACTACTACAGTCGCTTCTCCGAAGCCGGCTCTCGCCAGGCAGTTGAGCTGGCCGCTTCGTTCCTTGCCCGGGCGCGCACGCTCACCAGTAAGCCGGTAGGACCGACATAGCGTCCCGGCCTGCAGCCGACGACTGAGGCCGGTTCAGGGGATTGGGGCGGGCTTGCGCCCGCCCCTTCTGGTTTCTCTATACCGCTCTCTGCGCCTCTACCTTAACCTCAGCCTTAACCTCTTCTCCCTACCTCGTCACTACCACCTTCTTCGTATCCTGGAATCCCGGCGCGTCGAGACGAAGGAAGTAGATTCCGGCAGGAAGAGCACCCGAAGGAAACCTGGCCTCGTACCGGCCCGGCGCAGCGTCGCCCTCACGAAGCGACCGAACCAGCCTGCCATCGACGTCGTAGACGCCGACTGATACGTTGGCCTGATCCGGCACCTCGTAGCGCACCGAGAACGCGCCGCGGGCAGGGTTCGGGCTGAAGGATAGCGACCATTGCTGCGGTGCGCGGGGAAAAGAGTGACACTTCCAAATTTACACATCCCAAGCGCGTCAATGGTATGTGACTTCGTCACGGCTGCAAGCCTCAAGCTGCAAGCTTCAATCCGTGAGCCACGGCCGTAGACCGTCTTCCTAGAACCGGAGGCCGCCGGGCCCCGAGGCCCGGCGGCCGATTGCGTGTAGCCGGCTAGACCGGCTTGCGGACTTTGACTTGCGCCTGGGCCAGCATCTGGCGGCCGAGTTCGTCCGGGTACGGGTGCTCCACCACGAACTCTCTGATGCCCGCGTTCAGGAGCATCTTGGCGCAGGTGATGCACGGTTCGTGGGTGCAGTAGAGCATCGCACCAGTGACGTTGATGCCGAAGGCAGCAGCCTGGACGAGCGCGTTCTGTTCCGCGTGGATTCCCCGGCAGATCTCGATACGTTCGCCGGATGGGATGTGCAGCTTCTCACGAAGACAACCGGCTTCGTCGCAGTGGGGAAGGCCGCGCGCCGCTCCGTTGTATCCGGTGCAGAGTATCCTGCGCTCGCGCACGAGCACCGCGCCGACCTTGCGCCGGAGGCAGGTGGAACGCTCGCTCACCAGTTGTGCGATGTCCATGAAATAGTGGTCCCAACTCTTTCTAGGGACTAGGGACGGACTACGGACCTTGGACTTTGGACTTCGGGCTTGCTTTGTCCCTTGCGCTTTGTCCTTTTTCCTTGGTCTCATCTTACGACCGTTGTCTTTGCCACAACTGACTTGTCGCCCGCGACCAGCCGCACGAGGTAGACTCCTGCCCCGACCTTGCGGCCCATGGCGTCGGTGCCGTCCCAGGTGAGAACCGACTTGGGACACGATCCCAAATCTCGGAGATTTGGGTCATGTCCCGCGTCCAGGTCCCAATGTCTGACCAGCCGGCCGGTGCGGTCGTAGACGCAGAGCCTTGCTTTGTCTGCAATCGGCAGAGTGTAGGCGAGCGTGATGCGGCCCCGGCTCGGGTTGCCAAGGGCCTTCAACGTCAGCCGTCCGACAGGGGTCAGGCTGGACAGTCGCTCGGCGATGCCGGTCGGCGCAGTGGTCGTGTATTTGATAGCCCGGCCCGGAACAATCGGCGCCGCGCCGTCGGCGTAGGTGCCGTTGAACAGGTCCTGAATCGCAATGGCCCTGGTCGGGTCCTGAATGCCGAGGGTCGAGCTGGTAAACCCGGCCGCAGTCTTGTACTGAACCACGATCACGTTGTCCCCCGAGGGTGAGGCAACGGTGGTGTCGTAGTAGATGACTTCGAACTTGTCGCGCGTCGAGGTGTTGCTCACGTAGGCCACCGAATCGTATTCGACGATGAAGCGGTGATTGGCCGTGTCGGGGTAGTAGTAGACGTACCCCGAGCCTTCGACTTTCGGGTAGAGGTCATCCCAGTTGGCGAAGACTGTGGCGCGCGGGGCCGAAGCGTTGGGGAGGTTGGTGTTCGTGTAGTTAGACGTGGTGTAGTTACCGCAGGCAATCCAGCCGTCGGCCGAGATGGACAACTGCGTGTAGCGCTGGCCGTAGAACTTCAGCGGCCCGAACGCGGCCGGAATGCTTGTCAGGTTGACGGCGTCGTTATTGGAGAAGCTCATCTGGGTCCCGACGCCGTTCACTTCGACCCAGTTGTAGGTCGGGTGTTCATCGTATAGGGTGTCGATGTCATCGTACGCCCAATACGAAGGCGGCGTCCGCGGCCCGTCCGGGACCGGGTCGGTCACGAACCGTTTGCCAACCGTGATGGTGAACGACGTGCTGTCCGAGTAGCCCATGCCGGTCAGGTACAGCTTCATCTGGGCCAGGTGCTCCAGCGGTGTGTTGGCTGCCGCCGCAACGTGGAATCGGTCGGCGTTGTTGTCCCGCGTCGATTCCGACAGAACAGTACCGTAGTAGGCGGTCGAGTCGGAAACCGAGACGTACGAGTCGGTGGTCCTGAGCACGGCCCTGAGGCTGTCGACGCCGCGCCGGCCTGCGTTCTTGAGCGCGACCACGAGGTCAGCATTCTCGCCCGGGTCCAGTCGGTTGTTGGCGTTGCCTCCCGGCGGGGAGTCAATCACCGTCTGCGCCTGATAGCCGACAGCCGGTGCGTTGACCGGCACCGCCTCAATCGCGTCGAGGTCGAACCCGGCGTAGGGGCCGGAACTTCCGTTCCCGACGTCCGCAATCCGAACGTACCGGGCGCTGGACAGGCCGGCCACGGCCAGGTCATAGCTCTGCGTGCCCGTACCGACTCCACAGAGGCGCCACGACCCGTTCCAGTCGTTCGAAACACACACGCTGCAAGCCTCCGGGCTGGAGTCGCCCTCGTAGACGGTGAAATCGCTGCCCGGTCCATTGATGATCGGCGTCTTCCGGCCCATGTCGAAGCTGCACCACCCGGAGTCGCCGATTGAGAATCGGACACCGTCGTGCCGGCCGAGCGCGTAGCAGGCGAAGGTCGGGTTGATGTTGGCCGGTTTCTCGTTCATGTCGCAGGTGATGACCTTGTACGCGCAGATCGGGCCCGCCGTGTCCGGAGCGAGCGCAACGTTCACGACCGTGAAAGTGTCGGCCGAGACCGCCACGTTGTTGACGGTCTTGACATGGTACCCGTTGGCCTCGACGGTGACTGCGTAGGTGCCGACGCGGAGGCTCTTGCTGTAGTAGCCCATCGAGTCGGTGTAGGTGAACCAGTTGGGCGGGTTCACGGTGATGCGCGCGTCAACCGGCTTGCCCGTGACTGAATCCAGCACCCTGCCCCGGATGCCCCACATCACTCGTTCAATCTCCCCCTTCATCGCCGTCCAGTTGGAATGGTTGATGGTGTCAATCTGCGACGGGTCGCTGGGTTGACCCGTACACACCTCGACCGCGTAGCCCATGGCCCCGAGCGCACCCTGGTACCAGTCGGTCGAGCCGCCGGACACCGAATACAGGATGCGCGATATCTGGCCCGCGGTAAGCCCGCATATCTGACCATAGCGCGTCATCTCGGAATCGACCAGGACCGAGTCCATTGCCGCCTTGGTCGTGTATCCCCAGCACCACATTGCGTCGGTCGCTCCGCTGTGGTACTGGCTCCATGCCTGCATCGGATGGTTCTCAGCCAGGTGGTATAGCGCCTGATCCTCCGGCTCGGAAAATGGCCCGGTGCCGCCGTTCGCGTTCGGACCCCAGGCGTAGCCGTAGTTCCGGTTACAGTCGTAGCCGTGTCCGTTCTCGCGCGTGCGCGCAATCAGGCCGTCCGGGTTGGTCATCGGGATAATCCAGATTTCCCGCTCCTTCACCCAGCGCGTGATGTCCTGGTCCACGTTGTAGCCGCTGACAAGCTGAATAATCGCATAGAGACCGATCTCGCAGCCGTTATTCTCGATGCCGTGAATCGAGCAGTCGAAGCAGATGCGCGGCTTACCACGAAATACGTTCACGCTTTCCGCTATCTTCATCGCCAGCATCAGGTTGCCGTTGGCCGAATAGCCGATCGTATCCAGCCGGCAGATGTCCGGATGGTTCTGAGCGATGATGGCCAGGGTATCGCGGATTTGCTCATAGGTATGGAAAGCGGCAGTGTTCCGCAGCGCCGCGGCACGCACATCCGGCACGAGCACATCGATCTTGAACCCTTCCTTCACCAGCTTCTCGTAGACCGGCTCCTTCACCGCGCCGATGAACCAGCCCTCACCTTTGCCGTAGAACTCGAGCACGTCCGGCGCGATGCGGGCGAGCTGGTCCGGCGTTGCGTAGACCTTGACCTTCTTCTCGACGACATAGCGAGAACTCGCCGCCGACGCGACCGCGGCAAGGGCAACAAGACAGAACAACAGGAACTTATTCATGGTGCCTCCGGGAAAGAGTCCGGCATAGGACGAATGGACCAATAGGACGAACGGCCTGAAGGCTGAGCCTCATCATGGCACCACCGTGACCGACTCCGGTCTGGACCAGTCGGACACGTGGTCAAGGCTGTCTTTGGCGCGCGCCCGCACCGGCATGATTCCGGAGCGAGAGAATGCGTGCCGCGCGTAGTAGGATGCGCTTGGAGCCATGAACTCGCTCCAGTCGCCCAGGGTGTCGCCCCAATCGAACTGAATGGAAACTCGTCGGTAAAGAGGATGTCCGGCCGACGTGAAGTAGTCCACCGAATCTGCGACCTTTACTGTATCCGGGCCTGAAGGTCGGTTCGGAACAAACGGCCCGAATTCGCCGATATGGATGAAAGAAGTGTCGGACCAGCCGGTTTCACTGGTTGAGTCCTTCGCCTTTGCCAGGACGCCAAAGACCCCGGTGTCGGTGTAGACATGCGGGACGGCGTACGCTGTGACGGACGGCACCGGTCCGACCCAGCCTGACTGGGTTCCGTCGCCCCAGTCAATCAGGAAGTACATCAGGTGGCCGCCCCGGTCGTACGATTGCACCTGGGCCCAGACTGAGTCGCCGCGCTGGGCCATATCGGGAACCAGCAGCGACGGCACAATCGGCGCGTGGTTGTTCGAGCAGGCGGCCAGAACCAACAGGCAGGCAATCGGAACCACTCGGCAGATACGCATGATTGAAGCTTATGCCGGGAGTTCGCCTTGTCAATTCCTCGCCCGACTTGACCGCCAGGCCGACCCTGCCTATCTTCACCCATGGACGACCGCAGGTCGCCGGCTCTGCGCAGCTTTGCCCGCCCTCCTCGCTTTGTCATTTGTCCTTTGTACTTCGTCCTTCCCTAGAACAGTGGACTATCTCCGCGGTCTGTGGACCGATGCACGCAGGAACATCTCGGCCGCGCCCGACCTGCTCCTGCTGAGCGCGACCTTCGCGCTGGCCGCGCTGCTCCCCCCGTATCTCCGACCGCGCACGCCCCATCTCTGGCCGGGATGGCAGGGCGCGGTCACGGTGCTCTGGCGCAGCGCTTTCTACCTGGTATTGCCGTTGCTGTCGCTCATCCCGCTGCGGCTGCCTCTCGGGAAGGTCGGTTTCCGTTTGGAGAAACACGGCCGCTGGATTCGCGACATCGGACTGCTCTACCTGGTGATGCTGCCCATCGTCTATCTTGCCTCTCGCCGTCCCGATTTCCAGCATGCCTATCCCTACTTCGCTTTTGAGCGTCTCGGCGCCGGCAGTCTGCTGCTGGGGCTCGGCATCAAGGCGGTCGAGATGTTCATCTGGGAGTTCTTCTTCCGCGGCTACCTGCTGTTCGGGTTCGAGCGCCGGGTCGGCGGGCCTGCGGCCATCGCAATTCAGACCATCCCATTTGCCATAATGCACGCGGGCAAGCCCGGTCTCGAGGCTGTCGGTTCCATCGTCGCCGGCATCGCCCTCGGCATCATCGCCCTCAGGAGCCGCAGCTTCATTCCCGGCACGATCCTGCACTGGTCGGTCGCGGCGACCATGGACATTCTCGCCGTCGTCCACGTCTAGCGCGGTTCGTTCGGATTGGTCACTTGTGCATCCTGACTTCTGCCTTCGTTTGACATCCTTGGCGCGCGGCCTATCCTGAATCGCGTGGGTACTCGTACTCCCGACACGGCAGTAGCCTCGCGCCCGCTGGTAGGATTCCCGTATTCAGGTTCGGAACCGTGGTCATGGATTCCGGGAATCTGGGTCCAGCCGGGGACCGTTTTCGTGACCGTCAATGGTCGCTTCTACCGGTTGGTGACGCGCACCGACGAGGGCTGGAACGCGGAGGAAGTCGAGCAGACCCAGATCGGCGACCCCTTACGCGTCGCCGAGATAATGGGGTTGAAAACCCGCTACGACCAGGGGCTTGCCGCGCACGACGAGCTCGACCAGAAGCTGCGTGAGGGCAACGACACGCCCGAGGGCCGCGCGCTGCTCCACGCCCGCGCCGAGGAACTTCACGAACTGCGCGACCGGCTCATCCTGCTCTGCAACGGCCGCACGCCCGAGGCACGGACGGTCAAGTCCGACCCGGACCGATGGATGAAGATGCTGGTCATCGTGCTCGCCATCGGCTTCGTAGCATCGGTCGCGTACTGCTACCGACGGCTGGCGGAACTGATACCGGAACAGATGGGCAAAGTTGCCGCGAGCACGGCCTTCTTCCTTGCCAGTGCGGCCCTCCTCGTCATCGGCGCCCGGCAGCTTGCCAAACACAAGAAGCGACTCGTCACGGCCAACCTCGTCGGGTGCTATACGCTGCTCGTTATTGCCGTCGCGGTCGCTGCCTTTGCCATCATGTTCGTCGCGGCGTTTCTTCACTACGCAGGAGCCTACAACCAATAGCAGCCGATGCCGGAGCGCGGCGACTACCTGCCGGGTCCGGCTTGCGAAGGCGACTGCCGCAGTTGAAGGTCCACCGTAACTGCCCAGTCTTTCACCAGCCTGACAATTGTGTAGGCCTTGAGGTAGCCCTCGCAGTTGACCAGAACCTTGTTCATGCCGACCGGCACGTCTCCGATTGAGTAGTGTCCGATTGAGTCGGTGACCGCCTCGCAGCCGGTCCCCTCCACACTGATTCGCGCACCGGCTACAGGCCTACCGGTGCCGGCATCGAACACCGTCCCCTCCGCTCTGCCGACATTCGTTGTGTCCATCAGGTACAGCTCAACGGTGTCCGTCTCTCCGCTCCTGACCTGAACCGCGACGGACTTCGCAGGATACCCGAGGCAAGACGCTTCCAGTGTCTGCGGGCCGGGCGGGAAACCGCTCAATAGAAATCCACCATCCGCGCGTGTCGATTCTGCCAACCTGGCCCCGGCAACTGAAACCAGCGCTCCGGCGATGGCCAGCTTGGTCGCGGCGTCAGAAACCCGGCCCACGACCACGCGCGGCCCGCTCGTGTAGAGCGTCAGCGCGACAGTCAGCGTGTCCGGACCCGGCCTGGCGGGCGGCGACCAAGGAAACCGCAGGTCGGAATAGCCGCTGCGCGAGGCCACGAGCATCCCACCCTTCCTTGGCAGAGACACGACCATGCACTGCCCGGCCGAATCGGTCACTGCCATGATGTCGCTGCCCGCACTCATCACCATCGCCCCGGCCAACGGCTGCCTAGTCTCGCCGTCCTGCACTCGCGTAATCAAGACCGGTGCGGCGCTGCCTGCAAAGAAGCAGGCGCACAGAATCATCGCCGCGCGGATTCCTGCTCCTGCTTTCAACATTCCATTGACCTCCACAACAGCAATGCAGCACTCTGCCCCCTCCCTTCTATTCCCTCCCCCTTGAGGGGGAGGGAAGGGTGAGGGTGACGCAGGTGAGCTACAACCTGTGCGAGGCCCAGCAGTTTCTGCACTCTGACTTCGCCTCTCTTCTCTGACCGCTCCCCTACTCGGCCACGACGCAGCGAGCCGTAGCCCGGAGCGCGCCGGACTTGAGCGTAACCAGATACACGCCCGGGGTCAGTCGCCCGCCCAAAGGCAGCGAGTGGTCGCCGGCCGGCTGCCACCGGTCCAGCAGAATCGCCCGCACCCGACCCGCCACGTCCACGACCGTGACCTCGACCCGCCCGGCGTGAACAGTCGAGTACTCGACCGCCGCGCGCAGGCGCACGGGATTGGGCCGCACCTTCAGGCGCGCCAGACTCGCGTTCGCAAGACGTCCGTCGAGCCCGACGACCATCGGCTCCAGTGGATAGTGGTAACCCATGTCTATCGCGCCGGCATCGGGCACCGAATCGGTGCGCGTCGTCCACGCGTGCACCAGCGAATCGAGCCGGAGCGGGGCAGTCGCGAGCAGCGTGTCCCCGGCATCAATGCACGGACTGCTTGAATCCTGCCCGGCCGCGACGCAGCCAAGATAGAAGTCGCCTTTCGAGCCTGTGGCGTATAGCGGATCCAGCGATAACGCATTGGAGCCGGGAAAGCAGGCATAGTAGTTGTCCGGCGAATTGCCCCAGACATCGTTGTAGTCGAAAACGGGGGGCTGGTGAGCCGTATCGGTGTAACACGCGATACCGCCGCCCATGTGCCCGATTCCCTCGGCCGCGTTCCCGCTGATGATGTTGTTCTTGATCGTCGAGGTCCACGACTGGTCGACGTAGATGCCGCCGCCATACGTTACGCCGGTTGAGCACCGATTGCCGAAGAAGGTATTGTTCGCGACGTACGCCGAGCCCGCACCGATGTACAGACCGCCTCCGTACGCGAAGCCGCCGGCGGTCGAGCCAACCCGGTTATTCAGGAACAGGTTCGAGAAGACCAGCGGCTCGCCGCCCGCGAGAGCCAGCCCGCCGCCGTACCAGAAGCCTCCCGCGCCGCCCAGCGCCGCATTCTCTTCAAACACATTCTGGTAGAACACACCCGACCCGGCGCAATGCACGCCCGGCCCGTACCGCCAGCCCCCTCCGCCCTGATTGATAATCGTATCCCACGCAATGAGGTTGTAGCTCAGCACCGGCCCACCAGACGCATACACGCCGGCGCCGTATCCGAACTCGGTCAGCTTGTTGCAGACGATGCGGTTGCGGGATATCACCGGCGAACCCGTGCACTTGATGCCCGCACCTCCGTCGTCCACGATCGCAACCAGGCCGTGCGCAATCGTGAACCCCTCCAGCACGGTCGCATTAGTGTAGCTCGCGTCGGTCATGTTCACTACCCGGCCCGAATCACTGCCGTCAATCACGGTCGAGTCCGCACCGGACTCACCTAAGAGCACAATGCTGTCACGGGCCGGCCAGACAATCCTCTCATAATAAGTGTCCGGCGCTACCAGCACCGTGTCCCCGGCCAGCGCCCCTCTAAGCCCGCGCTGAATCGTGGCCGAATCGCCCGGCACGTGAATTACCACTGCACCGGCTAACGCAACCAGCGCTGCCGGCGCGAACAACAGTCTCAACTCCATCTGGCCTCCTTTAAGGCGCAAGGCTCAACTGCATCTCTCACCTGAGCTAATCCTATGCCCCGACCTCGCCCCAGTCAAGCGCCATGTTAGCCCAACCCGGAGAACATCAACCGTAGATGACGCAGATGTCCCGAGGGCGGGGACATGACCCAATTCCGCTGAAGAATTGGGATCGGCCCAAATGGGGACTGTACCGCGCTGAGTCCGACGCAAGCGCTCCGTGGGACTGTCCCCATTTGGCGTTCGCGCGCAATCGTGTCCCAAGCCCGACCCGAAGGAGACTATCCACAGATTTCGCAGATCACACAGATTACATCCACTCTTCCTCCGCCACTAGATCACTAGACCACTTGACCACTGCTCCCCCGCAGATGACGCAGACGTGAAAACCACCAAGGGCCCCAAGAACGCCAAGACCGGACCGCCCACAGATTGTCGGAGTGAACGCAGATTCCACTCCCACACAAGTGCCGTCAGTATGTGTCACCAGGAAGCCAGACCCAGGAAGCTTGGGGACTTGCCCCGCGAATCGCCCCGCAAGTTATCCTCCGGGTCACGCCGCGAGTGGCAGTGCAGGTCATCTCGCGAATGACGCCGCGGGTCACGTCGCGAATTGCCGTCCGAGAGATGCCGACAATCACGCGCCGAGTCATGGTGCAGGTCGCACTCCAAACCGCAGCACAGGTCACCCTGAACATCGCCCGCCAAGTCTCTCCGAGAGTCCCCCTCCAAGTCCTGAGCCGAATCACCATCGGAACCACTCTGGGAACCGTTCCCGGGGTGACCCCCAAGGCGAGTCGCCCAGCGTCCCAAACCGCCACTAATACAAGGACTTATCCCCCATCTTAGCCATCGATCCGCGTGAGTCTTATTGGACTCATGCGAAGAGACGCGCCCGGCAGTATTGCGGGCGGCCCCAAGGCCGCCCCGCTTGATCTGCCGTCTACTGCAAACTGTCTTCTCTACCGCCTACCGGTCAGCACGACCTTGCGGACCGCTTGTGCTTGCGCTTGGGCCTCTCTCACAAAGTACACGCCCGGCGCCAGCGCCCGCACGTCATTCGCGCCCGGTTTCAGGTCCATCACCTTCCGCCCGCTGACGTCCAGTAGTTCCGCCCGGTCTCCCGTCTTCTGTCCCCGGTCTCCTATCATCAGCACTCCCCTGACCACGGTCGCCCCCTTCCGCGTACGCACTGATTCGACTTGCTTGGGCTCGGCAACGCCTGTCGCCGTCGTCTCAAGCACGCAGACACCTGCGTCACTGCACGCAACATAGAGATAAGGCGCCACGTAACTAAGATGAGGCGAACCGCCGCTCGGCGTGCTCCATCGGCAGACTTCTCGCGGGCTCAGCGGGTCCCTGACGTTCACCAGGTGCACGTAGTTGCCGCTTACCGCCGCGAGGGTGTCGTCCATTAGTTCGACGTCGTATACGCCTTGATGACCACCAGACAGGGCTAAGCTCGCGATAGGGTAGGGCACGGACGGAACGGAGACGTTGTACACGACAATCGAGTCGTATCCCGGTGTCGTGACAGCATACGTATCCCTGATGACCGCAATACCATATGTTCCGCTGCTGATGTTCCCCACGATGAAGGGGTTGGTTGGGTTCGCAACGTTGATGATGTAGCTGGGGACACTCGATACGTACGCCAATGAATCCTTGAGCCACAAGTCCATGACGTCATTCTGCAGCACGCAGCTCCCGACAAGCACCGGCTGACGCGGCCGGGCAACGTTGACGACTTGGAAGCGATAGGCCTCGGCGCAGTAAAGGAAGCTATCCCGAAGCACCATATCCTTCGGGGGGTCGAAGAGCGAGCAGGCACCAGCCATAGAGGGCCGGGCCGGGTCGGTAACGTCTATGGTCCGCAAGGGCGGTGGCTGCGACCAGCTCATGAACGCAAAACTGTCTTGTCCAACGGCTGACCGCGTCTCGAACGCATGGATGTTGGCTGTGTCAATGCCACCAAGGTCAATCGGGTTGGCTGGGTTCGTCACGTCCAGAATCCGCAGTCCCGCGCCGCCATCAGCAACGTATGCTCGGCATCCGTCCAACCAGACATCCCAAGCATCATGGGCCGGCAGTACGGTCGTGTCATAAACGGGATGGTTGATATCATGGATGTCCATCACAGCAAGGCCCATTGCGTCGGCAACATATGCGTGGTTGGAAGTCCAATCGGCCCACACGGCGAAGCCATCGTTCGGTGTCTTTATTTGCGAGACGTCGTGCGGCCGGGTCGAGTCGCTGATGTCGATGATGGCGAAACCCCAACCGTAGTAATATCCGGATGTGAAAGCCAATGGCCCGCTCAGGTGAACATCGTATCCACCAACGCTATCAACCTCGCCCAGCAAACGAGGGTTGGTCGGGTCCGAAATATCGAGCACGTCCACCCAGAGCCTGTCTTGATCCCCGTTCTGGTACCCGTTGGCAACGCAGATGTTCCCTCGCGCGTCAACACCGAGGGCACCAATACCATAGGTGCCGACCCGTTCGGGTGCAGCCGGATTCGACACGTCGATGAATGCCAGGCCACCCGGTTCTTTCGCTACGACTACCTTCTTCGTGGCCGCAGTGACACCTCCGTTTTCCGCACACGTGCCGAGCGGTCTGGGATTGGCCGTGTTGGCGATGCTATAGGAGTAGAACGTGCCGGAACTGGCGAAATACAGGAAGGTGTCGAAGATGGCGAAGTCACCGACCGCGTAGGGTATCACGTTGCGGTAGACCGGATGCGTCGAGTCGACGATGTTCCAGATCTCGATACCGTTCCCGCAGGTCAAGAGAAAGGAATCGTGCAAAGCGCTCTGAGCGGGGGTGAAGTCGAGTTGTATCTCGGAAAGCACAACCGGGCTATCCGGCTTGGCGAAGTTGAGGAGCGCCACCTCGCTGCCGAGAGTCAGCGCCACGAGGCTCCCCCTGCCGGTCACCGCGTTCGACTCGCCACGACCGTACTTGCCGACGAGCTTCAATCCCGTAGACGCAGACTCGGGCTTGTGGTACTCGGTGTAGCGCGACGCATCAAGCCCGTGCTTCTGCAGCCACTCCGCCCTGTACCTCGCTGGCATTCGCGCCAGCGACTCCTGCACGGCGCGATACGGCACGAACCCCGGCTCACGGCCGAGGACCGCAGCCGCGAGGGCCGCGCAAAGGAGAACGGCCACCGGTCTGTTCACGCGACCAGTCTATGCCGGATTCCAGTCAAGTCAAGCAGCCGTAGCCTGCCATGCCGACATGGCCGGCCCGCGGCTAGGCGAACAGGTAGCGGAACGTCTCGCGGATGCGATCAACGCCCTGGATTTCGTGCTCGAGGCGCGGGACGACCGCGCGGACGTGCGGGAACGAGCTCCGGATGTCCTCCATGTACTTCTCCTGCGAGGCAATCCGGTTGAGGACGAACTCGTGGGTCTGGTCCGTGACCAGCGCCCGGTCAATCAAGCCGTTGACGATGACGCCGCCGACCGGGATGCCGAAGTCCTTAAACCAGCCGATGAACCGTTTGATGACCGCTATCGGCAGCGCCTCCGGCAGAGTGACGAAGAAGAACGAGGTCAGTTGCTCATCGGTCAGCAGCTTGTGCACCTTGTCTATCCGGTCGCGGAAGGTCAGGAGGTAGTCGAGCAGCGGGTCCTTTTCTTCCTTCTTGGAGAATGAGAGCGTCTTGGCCAGCGACGCAGCCTCGTTCCGGCTGGCGAGCATCTTCTCGACCCAGAGCCCGTAGACCTTTGACATGCCGAGCAGACGTCGCGCGTTCGCGGTCGGAGCCGTGTCGAACACGTAGACGTCGTAGCGGTTCTCGAACATCAGGTCCACCATCCGCTCGAACATGGCGGATTCCTCGAACGCCGGGTTCATGGTCGCCGACTCGACGAAGTCCTCGGTCTTCTGACCGGACAGGTCCGCGTACTTCAGGAACCACTCGATCTTACCCTTGATCTCCTGCTTCTTCTTGAGAATCGTATCCTTGGTGTCGATCTCGACGGCGATGAGCGGCGTGCCTGCGACCTGGGTCTCGTTGCCGAACACATCCTGCTTCAAGAGCCCGCTCAGGCTGTGAACCGGGTTGGTCGAGGCAAGAAGCACCTTCCGCCCTTGCTCCGCCAAATAGAGCGCCGTCGCCCCGGCGAACGCGGTCTTGCCCACGCCGCCCTTCCCACCGAAGTAGATGTACTTCAGAGTCGGGTGCTCCGCAAAGAAAGTCCGCAGATTCTCGGACTCGGATATAGACATAGTCACACTCCAGTTCTAACCGCAGACTGCAGCAGGTCCAAGGTGCAAGGTCCCGAACAGGACCCGAGATTAACCGCAGATGTCGCAGATGACGCAGATGGCTCGAAACAGAACAGAGGGAGCATCTTCCGGGCCGCAGTTCCCGACGGAGACTGAACGGCCTCACGGTACGCGGTCCTTGGGATACGGATCCCCGTCAGGACTAGCCGCAGATGACGCTGACTTGGTCAGGGCGAAGCGGCGATACTCGAGACGCTCTGCGGCGAAGTTCAACAGCAAGCCGGTCTCGATGCTTGATGCGTTCAGGTAATTGATGACTTGTGCTTCCTCCACCTTCGTCAGCTTCGCGATCGCCTTCAACTCCACAATCACCTCCCCAAAGCAGACGAAGTCTGCCTTGTACGATGTCCGCAGTCTCTCACCCTTGTAGGACACGGGCAACTCCACTTCCCGTTCATGGGGAATGCCGCGAGCCCGCAGCTCAATCTCCAGCGCCTCCTGATAGACCGCCTCAGGGAAACCACTTCCCAGCACCCGGTGTACTTCCATGGCGGCACCAATGATAGCGTAGGTTCTCGGGTCCTTCTTTGTATCCTCGGCTGTCATGTCCGTTCAGACCATCTGCGACATCTGCGTAATCTGCGGTTCACTTCCGTCCGTCGGGTTTCTTGCCATCTTTGACATCTGCATCATCTGCGGTTCTCCTCTGTCCGTAGTCTGTGGTTCACGGGCCGAAGAGCTGGTCGGCTACCTTGGCAATCATGTCCAGACCCGTAATGTCGCGCTCGAACTCGGGCACGTTCCCGACCACCCGGTCGCCGAACGTCTCGGCGATTCGTGCCATCGGCTGGCGCTGCAACTCGATGCGGTGCCGCAGGTAGTCCGGTATCGCTTCACCGAGCAGACTCTCCGGGATGACTCGGTTCACGATGAAACCTCCAATCGGGACACCGAACTTGGAGAAGAGGCCCTCGGCCTTCTTGGTATCGAGAATCGTCATCTCCTCGGGTGTGACCACAAAGAAGAAACCGGTCTTCTCCTTGTCGGTGAAGATGGACGACGAGAGGTTGATGCGCCGGCGGATCTCTTCGAGCTCGGTCAGGATTTCGTCCTCCTCGGATTTCTCCTCGGACTTGAGCTTGGACGCAACCCTGTCGTACTTCTGCATCTCGGACCGCAGCTCGGTCACCTTGTTTATCCACTCGTCGTAGATACTGCTCATCGAGAGGTAGTAGAGCGCGTGTCCCAGCGGCACCAGGTCGTAGATGTAGTAGTCGTACTGGCCCTGAAACACGATATCCACGACCGCGTCGAATATGGCACTCTCCTCCATCGCCGGCTCGCTCGACGCCGCGGCGATGTACGACTCTATTTCCTCCGGCACCTTGTCGAACCCGTACCGGTCGAGAATCTTCTTGCGGATCTCATTCTGGAAGTCGTGGATCCGGCGGTCCGCGTCTATCTCCTGCGCGAACAGGTTAGGCATGATCTCAGTCGCGCCCTTGCCGAAGATGTCGCGCTGGAAGATATCGGAGAGCGATGCCTGCGGGTCAACCGAGAAGACCAGCACCTTATGGCCCTGCCTGGCCAGATGGTACGCGGCCGCGGCTGAGAACGTCGTCTTCCCGAGGCCGCCCTTGCCCCCGAACATGAGATACTTCATGCGGGGGTTGTTCGTGAGGACTTGGCTCAAGTTCATAGTAACTCCTCTGCACTCGACCACTGCGAGGCCGTGAAGTAGTAAGGACAAAGGACTAAGGACAAAGCAAGACGAAAAGGACAAAGTAACAAGTACGGACCGGACCGGGGCTTCTCACTTGTCACTTGCTTTGTCCTTACCACTTTGTCCTTTGTACTTTCCTTCATGCTAGCGTATCGGTAAAGTCTTTCTCGCGCAGCATCCGGCGCTTCCAGGTGGAGATCTGCGGCACCACGTAGGGCAGCAGCCGGAGCGAGTAGTACGGCGGCAGAATCGGGATGCCGAGCATGTCGCCCATGGTTATCAGGATGAAAAGATGCTCCATGCTGCCGCGCGTCTTCAATGCGAACCGGGCCGTGTCGTGCGCGGCCATGCCGTACACGAACTCCCTCAGATTCTTCCCTAGCCCGAAACCCTTCTTCTTGTCCTTCTTGTCGTCGCCCACTAGGCAACTCCTTTCGCAGTCTCTCGCTTCTTGCTGCCGAATCGGAACAGCGCGCTCGCTCCATCGTAGGCCAGCACCAACGCCGCAATGAACAGCGCCACGCCGATGACGCCTGCTATCCAATTGCCCGCAATCTGTCCTGCGGGCAGTTTCGCCCCGGCCAGACTCAGGCCGGTCGCTGCCTGCCGCAACAACTGCCAGCAGGTCAACACCAATGCGGCCATCGTTGTCAAATACATGAAGACCATGGGCACGAGCGCAAATCCGGCCTTCTTCTTCTCAGATACCAGCCAGATGCTCCCGATCATCAAAGCCAGGCTGGCCATGAGCTGGTTGGCCGAGCCGAACAGCACCCAGATGTATTTGAACGTACCGGTAGTCACGAGCGCAAAGGTCAGGATGAGCGCCGCGACCGTGCCGATTACGGGCACGCGCATCACCGGCAGGACCCGCCCCAGCAGTTCGTTGGTCGCAATACGCATGAACCTGACCACGAGGTGCAGAATCGTGATCGCCAGAATCGCGATGAGTACCGGGCCGTATGCCAGGCCCCATTTCGCCGGCAGGTGCAGGAACCCGAATATGCTCCCGAGGCCGGAAGCGAAGAGCTGGTCCGGCGAACCCGTGGTGCCCGCGGCCGTGATGCCGACGATCGCCAGCGCAATCAGCGCCAGTATCATCTCGAGGAACATGGCGCCGGCCGTAACCGGTCGCGCGTCGGTCTCGCTCTGCAACTGGCGGGACGTTCCGGTCGAAGAAACCACGCCGTGCCAGCCGGAAATAGCGCCGCAGGCGATGGTCACAAAGAGCATGGGCCAGAGCGGCAGGTTATCCGCAGTGAAGCCCGTGAACATCGGCCGTTGCATGACCGGGTGCTTGACGATGAGGCCCGCGACCGCGATCGCCATGCCGATGAGCACGATGTAGAATGAAAGATAGTTGATGGGCTGGACGAAGCTCCATATCGGTAGCAGCGAGCCGAAGAGCGAGAAGACCAGCGCGAAGACGACCCAGACCAGCCAATTGGTGTGGACTGAGCCGAACCTGATGTCAAACTGCCCGTTCAGGACCAGCGCGCCATAGAACAGGACGAGCCCGATGACGGTGACGACGGCAAGGTGCATCCGGCCATGGTAAATGAGATATCCGACAATCACGCCGGCCACGGCGAGCATGAGGATTGCAAGAGGTATCCTCGGGGCGTTGGCCAGCGCGGTCGCAACGATGTTGGCGAACGCGGCCGCAATCAGCAGCAGGTAGAGGTAGATGAACGTCATCAGGATGGTGCGCGCCCGTGGCGAGATGAGCGAGAACGAGATGCCGCCGAAGGTCTTGCCGTCGTTGCGCACCGAGACGATGGCGCTGGTGTAGTCCTGCACCCACCCGATGAAGAACGTACCCAGAAGAATCCAGACGAGGCCTGGTAGCCAGCCCCACTTGATGGCGATAATAGGCCCAAGCACCGGCGCGGCACCGGCGATGGACTTGAACTGATAGCCGAACAGGATGCTGCGCGAGGTCGGCATGAAGTCCACGCCGTCAGCGTACATCCGCGCCGGGGTAGCCCTCTTCGGGTCAGCCCCGATGACCTTGCGGTCTACATACGCAGCATACACCCTCATGCCAACGAGGTACACCACCGCACCCAGCACCGGAAGGACGACCGAGTTCATTCAGAGCCTCCTAGCGAGGAAAATCCAAAGTCCAAAGGACAAAGGACAAACCAACGTGGAAAGGACAAAGTACCAAGTCCGGACGCGACTCGGCTTTTCACTTCGTACTTGCTTTGTCCTTCGTACTTTGTCCTTTGTACTTTTCTAGACGCGATCTGGGAACTTCTCTTTCAGGTAGGTGACGATGTCGGTAGTCGGTGTGCCAGGGCCGAAGAGCCGACCGCAGCCTTGCTTGTACAGCTCCTCCATGTCCTCGCGCGGGATGATTCCGCCGCCGAACACGAGGATGTCCCCAGCGCCCTTTTCTTTGAGCAGGCGCAACGTCTCGGGGAAGAGCGTCATGTGCGCGCCGGACAGTACTGACAGCCCAACGACGTCAACGTCCTCCTGCAACGCCGCCTCGGCAATCATCTCCGGGGTCTGGTGCAGCCCGGTGTAAATCACCTCGAACCCGGCGTCACGCAAGGCGCGGGCAACGACCTTTGCCCCACGGTCATGACCATCCAAGCCGGGCTTCGCAACTAGAACTCGCAACTTCTTACCCATCAGTCCTCCATCACTGCCAAGTCCAAAGTCCGAAGTACAAAGGACAAAGCAAGTATCAAGTCTCAACTCCAGCACGGCGCTTCTTGAGAATAGCTGAGAAGATCATGGTCAGTTCGTGGGCTTCCCGCCACATCGTGCGGCACTCCTGCTTCGACGACTCATCGGCGACCGCGAGCATTCTCAGCCAGTGCATTGTCTCACGAGCCTCTCTCTTGCAGATGCCAATCTTGTGGTCAAAATCCTTGCCCGATTGCGCAGCCCCGGCTTCCATGTAGTTCGCCCCGACACTCGTGCTGGACCGCACAAACTGGCTGATCAAGGGCATGCTGACCGGAGTACGCAACAGGCCATTGGCCAGCTTGATTGCGGCCTCGCCAAATAGCGCAGTCCGCTCGCCCAGCTCGAACACTTTCCCGGACTCTGTGGCTTGCTTAGTCTTTTCGACTTTGTCCTTTGTACTTTCTTCAGAACCTTGCTTAGTCCTTACCACTTTGTCCTTCGTACTTTCCTAGAACATCGGCGGTTCTTCGTAGGAGCCGAAGACTTCTTTCATCGTGCCGCAGATCTCGCCGAGCGTGGCATAGGCGCGCACCGCTTCCAGGATGGGATACATGACATTATCCTTGCCCGTGCACGCCGCTTTGAGTTCAGCCTGACACTTCTTCACCTTGGCGTTGTCCCGCTTCCTGCGCAGGCCTGCCAAGCGCTGGTGCTGCTCCTGCTCGACGGTCGGATCGATTCTGAGCAGGGGAATCTCAAGCTTCTCACCATCCAGTACGTGCTTGTTCACGCCGACTACGGTCCGCTTGCCCTGCTCGACCTGCTTCTGATATCGGTACGCCGCGTCGGCGATCTCCCGCTGCGGGAAGCCGTGCTCGATGGCCTTCACCATCCCGCCGAGTGCATCTATCTTCCGGAAGTAATCGTACGCCTGCTTCTCAAGCTCATTGGTCAGCGCCTCAACGAAGTAGGAGCCGCCCAACGGGTCGATGGTATTCGTGACGCCGGTCTCCTCGGCGATGAGTTGTTGGGTACGCAAGGCGATCAGCACCGCCTTCTCGGTCGGCAGGGCCCACGTCTCATCCATCGAGTTCGTATGCAGGCTCTGTGTCCCGCCTAGGACGGCAGCCAAAGCCTGGAATGCCGTACGCACGATGTTGTTTTCCGGTTGCTGGGCGGTAAGGCTACAACCAGCCGTCTGCGTGTGGAACCGGAGCAGCCACGACTCGGGCTTCTTCGCCCTGAACGTTTCCTTCATCTCCCGCGCCCAGATGCGCCGAGCGGCCCGGAACTTGGCGATCTCCTCAAAGAAGTCGAGGTGGGAGTTGAAGAAATAGGATAGCCGCGGGGCGAAGAGGTCGACATCAAGCCCGGCCTTCACACCGGCTTCCACGTAGGTCAGCCCGTCCTTCAGGGTGAACGCAAGCTCCTGCGCCGCGGTCGAGCCGGCCTCGCGGATGTGGTAGCCGGATATGGAAATCGTGTTCCACTTGGGCACGTGCTTGGCCGCGTAGGCCATGATATCCGTGATGACGCGCATCGAAGGCTCGGGCGGGAAGAGCCACGACTTCTGGGCGATGTACTCCTTCAGGATGTCGTTCTGAATCGTGCCGCGCAGCTTCTCGCTCGGCACGCCCTGCTTCTCGGCCGCCGCGATGTAGAATGCCCAGACCACCGCGGCCGGACCATTGATGGTCATCGAGGTCGACACATCCTGCATCGGGATGCCGTCAAACAGCGTCTCCATGTCGGCGAGCGACGCGATGGCCACTCCGCACTTGCCGACCTCACCGCGCGAGATGGACTCGTCCGAATCCCGGCCATAGAGAGTCGGGAAGTCGAACGCGACCGACAGCCCGGTTTCGCCATGTGCGAGCAGGAACTTGTAGCGGCCGTTGGTGTCCTTGGCCGTGCCGAAACCGGAGAACTCGCGCATCGTCCAATGCCTGCCCCGGTACATGTTGTTCCTGACGCCACGGGTGAATGGATACTGCCCGGGCAATCCCAAGTCTCTCAGGTAGTCGAACTCGGCGACTTCGGCCGGCGTGTATAGAATGTCCACCGGCACTCCGGAGAGTGTCTGGAACTGACCGGGTTCGGCCTGCCCGACGCCCAACTGCCACATCCGCCGCTCTTCGGCAATCTTCTTCAAATCATCTGCCATCGAAATCTCCTCTCAACTCGCGGCAAGAACATCTTTCAGTATCGCCTCGGCCGCCTTATAGGGTGTCGTGCCTCCATCCATCACCTGCTGCACCAACTCGTCCAGCCGGACCGTCGTGTCCGGCCGGCGCCACACGTCGCGCCTCAACCACTCCTCGGTCAGTTCCACAATCTCAGATCTGACGCTTTCGCGCTTCCGGTCCAGGAGCACGCCGGAGCTTTCAAGGTGCTTTCGGTGCGCCTCGAGTTGGTCCAGCAGCGAAGGCACGCCGAGCCCGGTCGTCGCAACGGTCTTGACCACCGGTGGCACCCAGCCATTGGTCTTGGTCTTCATCTCTACCATGGCTTCAACTTCCATGGCCACCCGGTCCGCGCCCTCCCGGTCCGACTTGTTCACGCAGAAGAGGTCGCCGATTTCCATCAACCCGGCCTTCATCGTCTGGATTCCGTCTCCCGACTCCGGCACCAGCACAACGACGGTAGAATGCGCGGCGCCGGCGATGTCGAGCTCGACCTGTCCCACGCCGACTGTCTCGATAATTACGCAGTCCCGGCCAAAAGCATCCAGCACATCGCAGACCTCTTTGGTTCGCGCGGCCAAGCCGCCGACGCCGCCCCGCGTCGCCATCGAACGGATGAACACGCCGGGGTCGGTGAACAGCGAGGGCATCCGCACGCGGTCGCCAAGCAGAGCTCCGCCCGAAAAGGGCGAAGTCGGGTCCACGGCCACGATACCCACGGTCCGGTTGCGGTTCCGGCATTCTCGCCCGAGCTTCTCGACCAGTGTGCTCTTACCCGCGCCGGGCGGCCCGGTGATTCCGATACGGAAAGCCCTGCCCATAAGCGGGTAAAGCTCGTCGAGAACCGTCGTAGCGACATCCGGCTCGTCCTCAACGATGCTCATCAGCCGGGCGCACGCCCGCTTGCTGCCAGCCCGGAACTCCGCCAGCAAGTCGCTAGTAGTCAATCCCGACCCGATTGACGAATCCTTTCTGGTAGGGGTGCTTCACTTCATGGACTTCACTGACCAGGTCGGCTCGTTCCAGCACTGCCCGCTTTACGGCACGGCCGGTGAACACCAATTCGACGTTTTCCGGGCAGGCGTCGATCAACGCCAGCCCGTCGTCGAGTTTCACCAATCCGTAGTCGATGGCCACGTTGATCTCATCGAGGATGATGAGCCGGTACTTGCCCGACTCCAACGCCTCGCGGGCGAGCTTGAGCCCTCGCGCGGCCTCAGCGAGGTCCTCAGCGCTCGGGTTGCCCTTCTCGACAAACGTCGGCAGGCCGGTTTGCACCACCATCAGCCCCTTGACTTCCCTGGCCGCCGTTATCTCGCCATATTCCGGGCTGCCCTTCATGAACTGAATCATCAGCACGTTCCAGCCGTGCCCCGTCGCCCGCAAAGCGAGACCGAACGCAGCTGTGGTCTTACCCTTGCCGTCGCCGGTGTAGACCTCTACCATGTCAGTAAATGACCAATGACCAATTGCCAATGACCCACACGGACGAGGCCGAAACCCCGCCCGGCAATCGACATTCGACAATCGTCAATTGTAGATTCCCTATCCTACGTCCGGATTCATGTCCGGTGAGAGCTTCGCTCTGAACAACAGCCGCATCAGAGCATTCCAGGTACGGAACTCGAAAACCTCGCGCACGACAGACAAAGTGGCCATGTTGGTCGCGATCTCACCGTCAAGGCCCTGCGATGAAATCATGATTCTCAAGAACATGTGAGCCATGGTCCACGCCATGACCAGGCCAAACATGCAACTGAAGAACCCGTCGAGCGACTGGGACGAAAAGGTAGTGACGGTGAACAGCCAGCGTGCGACCATGAATGCAACGACTGCGAGTGCGATGAACAACGCCAGCATCACCGTGCTTTCCCGGACGTGGATCTCACCGGCAAGCCCCGGTGAAAACGACGTTGACGCCACGGCTGCCACGACCACGCCGATGGCCTCAAACAGCGGCAACCCCATGCCGCCCGCCTTGATGCCTCGCACGGTCTGGATAATGGTCACCGTCACAATGATTGCCAGGGTCATCCACTCATACCAGTGCATCGTCGCCTCCGGTCGAGTCTGAGCGAGATTCTGCCCTAGTCGAGGTCATCGAGGCCGCCGGCGTCACCCGAACTCAGGTCGTCGCCGAGGTCATCCATACCCATGTCGTCGGGAAGCCCGGACTCACCGCCAGGGCCCATGTCGTCAAGCCCTTCGTCGAAATCATCATCGGTCTTCGACCCGGTGAGCAGCGTAAAACGGCTGAACACCTGCCGGGCTCGTTTCCGACCGCACTTGGGACACGTCGGGTCCAGCCCGACCTCTTTCTCGGCCAGTGTGGCGACAACATCGAACTTCTTTCCGCAGTCCTGACATTGAAACTCGTATACAGGCACAGTGCACCTCCAGTCAAAACCAGTATAATCACTACCAAAAGCTGCTGATAAGTCAATGAGGAAGAGGCCACGAGGTTGACTTTACCGCCGGCTCGGCTACCATGAGCTGCAGTCCGCACGACAAGGAAAAGGAGCTTTTCGTGAAAGTAATCATCACTGACCCGATCGCCAAGACCGGCGTCAAGATACTCGTGGATGCCGGCATCGACGTCGACGAACGCCCGGGCCTTCCGCCCGCCGAACTGATTCAGGCCATACCCGCGTACGATGCCATAATCGTACGTAGCGCGACCAAGGTCACGGCCGACGTCATCAACGCCGGCAAGAACCTGAAGGTCGTCGGCCGCGCCGGTGTCGGGCTCGACAACGTCGACAAGAAGGCCGCCGATGCCCGCGGGATCAAGGTTGTGAACACGCCGGCCGCGACGTCGGTCACGGTCGCCGAGTTAGCACTCGGCATGATGCTTGCCTGCGCCCGTTCAATCCCGCAGGCAACCCAATCCCTGCGCGAGGGCAAGTGGGAGAAGAAGGCGTTCAAGGGCACCGAACTCTACGGCAAGACCCTCGGACTCATCGGTTCCGGCCGCATTGGGACCGAACTGGGCAAACGGGCAATCGCCATGGGCATGAGCGTCCTCGTCTTCGACCCGTTCATCAAGACCTGCGAGGCGGGCAAGCTGTGCGATTTCCCCGAGATGTTGAAGAACGCCGACTATATCTCGCTGCACGTGCCCAAGACCGATCAGACCAAGCATATCATCAACAAAGAGAGCATCGCCCAGATGAAGAAGGGCGTGGTCATCGTTAACTGCGCGCGCGGCGGTGTCATTGATGAGGAAGCCCTTTACGAAGCGCTCAAGAGCGGGCAGGTCGGCGCGGCCGCGCTCGACGTATTTGAAACCGAGCCCCCCAAGGACTTCAAGCTCTTCTCGCTGCCCAACGTCATCGGTACGCCCCACGTCGGCGCTCAAACCAAAGAAGGCCAGGAGCGTGCGGGCATCGGCATCGCGGAGGAAGTCCGCAAGGTCCTGCTGGGAAAGTAGAACCGGACATAGGTTGAGGCACAGGTTCAGGTTGAGATTCGGGAAAGACTCGTGTCCCATTCTCAACCTCGACCTCAGCCTAAACCTGTCCTTAAAGGAGTTCAGTTGGCTGACATTAGACCGTTCCGTGGCTGGCACTACAACTCGTCGAAGATCCCCGACCTGTCGCGGGTCATAACCCAGCCCTACGACAAGATATCCAAGGAACTGCAGCAGACCTACGTCGCCCGACATCCCAATAGCTTTGTGAACCTCATACTCCCGGCAGCGCCGGACCCCTATAACTACTCGGCCACCTCGTTCAAACTCTGGTCATCACAGTTCGTCCTGATCCGCGACATCAAGCCGGCCATCTACATCCTGCATCAGGAATTCGAAGTCGGAGGCCAGAAGAAGACCCGCAAGTCGTTCATCGCCGCCATCCGAGTCGATGAGTTCGAGAAGGGCACCGTGCTGCCGCACGAACGGACTCTGTCCAAGCCCAAGGCCGACCGCCTGAACCTGCTCCGAACCACCCGCGAGGACTACGAGCAGATATTCATGCTCTACGATGACCCCAAGGGGATTGTCGAGCAGGCGCTGGCTCCGACTGGCGAACCGGCCATGAAGGCGACCGACGACTACGGCGTTGTCCAGAAGGTGTGGGCGATCACCGATCCGGCCAAGCTCGCCATCGCGCGCCGCGAGCTGTCCGACAAGGTCGTTCTGATTGCCGACGGCCACCATCGGTATGAGACCGCGCTCAACTTCCGGCAGGAAATGGAACAGGCCGGCCGAGTACCAGAGGACGCGGCGCTGCGCTTCAAGTCCACGGCCTTCGTGAACATCGCCGACCCGGGTCTCGTGATTCTGCCCACGCACCGACTATTGCATGGTCTCCACGACCTCAAGTGGGACGATGTCCTCGCCCGGATTGGCAAGTGGTTCGAGGTCAAACCGATAAGAGATGCTGAAGTGGAGACCGAATTGTCCAAGGCCGGAGCCGACCACCTCTTTGCGCTGCACACCGGCAAGAACAAGACCTGGCTGCTGCGGCTCACCGACAAGTCGGCGCTCGACCAGCTGATCAAGGACCACACCGCCGACTTCCGCGACCTCGACGTAGTCGTCCTCCACACGCTGCTCATCGAGCAGGTATTCGGGGTCAAACCGGAGCAGATCGAAGAGCACGTCGCGTACGAGCGAAACCTGAAAGAAACTCTGGCCAAGGTGGACTCATTCAAGTACGAGGCTGCGTTGATCATAAATCCAACCCGGGCCGACCAGGTGCAGAAGGTCGCGGCGCACGGGGAACGGATGCCCCAGAAGTCGACCGACTTCTACCCGAAGTTCGTGTCCGGCCTGGTATTCATGGATATAGGAGACAACGAACGGCTCTAGCCGCGACAGAAGGACCGATAGTCAGTACGCCGGATCCCGGTCTGCCGGGATTCGGCCCGTGAAAGGGAGGCCCCGGATGATGCGTCAGGCTAACGGTCTGTTGCTGCTCGCGCTGATGACCGCGACTGCCGTCGCGGTGCCGGCGGTGAACGGCGGATTCGGCTGTTTCGGTCCCACTGTGGGAGTTGTCAAGTTCGATGGCTTGAATCATGCCCTTGCCAACGGCGGTATCACCCAGGAACTTGGCTCGATGCAATGGGGATTCGGCGGCGCCGCCTTCGCCCTCATTGACCGGGTCGTCATCGGCGGTTCCGGTTGGGGCAGTTCCCAGACCGTCGGTTCGGACAGCCTGCGGGCCACCGTTGAAATCGCCGGTGGCGAGTTCGACCTCGGCTATCAGCTCTTGTCGCTGCAGCATCTTCTGGTTGCGCCGGTACTCGGCGTCGGCGGAGGCGGGTACACGGTCGAGCTGCAGAAGCTCCCAGGCACGCCGCTGACATTCGACTCGCTGCTCAGTAATCCGGGCTACACCAGCGAGGTGTCATTCTCCGGTCTCACCCTCTCCCCTCAGCTGATGGTGACTGTCCCAATCAGCTTCGTCGGGCTCCAGCTCCGCGGCGGCTACTGCTACACTGCGAGCACCCCGGAATGGGGACTCAGAGACGGCAGCATGCTCTCTTCGGGACCGGCCGTCAGCAAAGGCATGCCCTTTGCTACGCTCAACGTCGTGTTCGGCGGATTCGAAGGCGGCGAGCGCCGCAGGTAGTGCGGATGCTCCTTCCCGTGTTATCAACTCCGGATTCTGGTCTCTGGATTCTGAATTCTAAATTCCCCGGGGCCTGAGCTTGCCGGCAAATCTCTCCGCCGACTACCTGAAGGCCGAGGAACGGTACCGGGCCGCGACGACTAACGAAGAGAAGCTGGCCTGCCTCGAAGAGATGTTCACCACGCTGCCCAAGCACAAAGGAACCGAAAAGATGCAGGCCGACATCAAGACCCGCATCTCCAAGCTCAAGAAGGAGATGAGCTCCTCGTCGAAAGGCGGGGCCAAGCGCGCCGACTGGTTCCATGTCGAGAAACAGGGCGCGGGACAGGTTGTGGTCTTCGGCTCACCCAACTGCGGCAAGTCGGCACTCGTCAAGGAACTGACCGGTTTGCACACCGAGGTCGCGGCCTACCCGTTCACCACGACCCAGCCCGCGGCCGGAATGATCGAGTTCGAGGACATCCAGATACAACTCGTGGACACGCCGCCGGTATCACCTGACTCTCCGGCCTGGCTCTTTCACATAATGCGCACTTCGGACATCCTGGTCTGGATTCTCGACATGTCCGATGACGGCCTGCTGGAGACCACCGAGCAAACCCAGGCCCTGCTCGACAAGGCGAACATAGCTCTCGCAAATCCAAAGTCCAACGTCGAAAATCTCAAGTCCGAAGTCGGACCGACGCCGGGAATCGACAACCGTCAATCGGAAATCGTAAGTGCCAAGAAGTGCCTCCGCCTCGGCTCCAAGGTCGACGACCCGCAGGCCATGGACCGGCTGGCGATACTGCGGGAACTGATTGGCGACGTCGAGGTGCTCCCAGTCTCAGCCGAGCATCACACCGGGCTTGAAGAACTCAAGCGTCGCTTGTTCGCCATGCTGGGAATCATCCGGGTCTATACCAAGAAGCCGGGCAAGCCGGTCGAGATGCGCGACCCGGTGATCCTGCCCATCGGCGCCACGGTGACGGAAGCGGCCTATCACCTGCACAAGGACTTCGCCCAGAACCTCCAATTCGCCCGACTCTGGAACAACGCTGGGTACGACGGCCAGCGCGTCGAACGCGGCCACGTCCTGCTGGACAAAGACATCCTCGAATTCCACGTGTAGCTCCTCTCACTCCCTCCCCTCTGTGGAGTGATGTCCGAAGCCAGGATTGACGGACGGAGCACCGTCCGGCGCCGCGCGTTTCCACACGGCCCGGGCACGCCTGACGTGTCTGCTCTGAGCGACCACCCCAATTCCGGAACGTCGGCCATCGCTGTGAACCGCAGACCGGCATCGTGTAGCCCGCGGCGAGGACGGACTCTCAAGCGGGCGGCCAGCAGGTTGACGGACGATACGGAAACACATTCCGCGGCCGGTCAAGATCGGAGAGAGCGACGGCCACGCCGGTTGGGTCTGGACAAGCTCGGGGCTGCGGTCTATTATCTCACGCCATGCAGCATGAACCGGGCCCGCAGCCCACGGGCTGGGGCGACCCACCGGTGAGCGCCCCGGCGATTGACGCCATCCGGAAGGCCGGTGAGCGGATTCGGGGCGTCGCCGAACGAACGCCGCTGCTCGCCTTCGGGGGCAAGGAGAGCGGCATCTTGCTGAAGTCCGAAATCGGACAGCCGACCGGGTCGTTCAAGATCCGCGGCGTCTACAACTGGGCGGCAGAACTCCCGCCCGAAGTGGTGCGGCGCGGATTCTCGACGTTCAGCGCCGGGAACACCGCGCTGGCCCTCGCCCACTGCGCCCGGGTCTTCGGCACGAGCTGCCGCAGCATCCTGCCCGACTACGCACCTGAGAACAAGGTGCGGGCACTGCGCGACCGGGGAGTCGAGACCGTTCTCGTCCCTTTCCCGGACATGGCGGACTACATCTTCCGCGCCGGATGGCGGGAGGAACCGTATGCCTTCCTGCATCCGTGGACCGAGCCGGCGATGATCGCCGGGCACGCGACCATCGGACTGGAGATCGTGGAAGACCTGCCCGACGTCGAAACCGTCTATGTCCCGGTCGGCGGCGGAGCACTGGCCGCAGGCGTGGGCTGCGCGGTCGGAATGTTCAATCCCGCAACACGGATTGTCGGCGTGCAGACCGAATCGTACCCGTCGCTGGCGCAGAGCTTCCACGCGGGCAGGCCGGTCTGGATCGAGCCCCGCCCGACCATCTGTGACGGTGTCGCCGTGCCGTTTGCCACCGACCAGCTTTTCCCACTGCTGCAAGAGACCATCGATAGCATCTCGGTGGTATCGGAGACGCGAGTTCGGGAAGCCATCCGCCTCCTGGCGCAAAACCCAGGGCTGGCGGCGGAAGGCGCAGGCGCGCTCGCGCTGGCCGCTGCCCTTGACACGCCCCGGGAGGAACGCGGCACGACGGTCTGCCTGGTCACCGGCGGCAATATCCCCGCGCCCCTGCTCGACGAGATACTGGCCGCAGCGCCGGCGTGAGGCCGGAACAAGCAAGAGCAGAGAGGTCCGAAGCCGGACGACAGAAGACAGAAGCGACCGAAGGAGATCAACCTGCCGCCCGGTGGTACTGCAACGCTCGGGGATGGCGCGGGCGGTGAGAATCGGCCCTGAGTTCCTCATTCTTGATTCACTGTTGGCTCTTGCCCACAATGACTCCCCGGCCTCTGGACAGTCCCCGACATCGTCTACTGAATAGTCCATGAGATTGTCCGCTTGATTCCTTCGTCCATCGTCACGTTGGTAGTCTGGAGCACAGCATGGGGCATCGGTCATTTGCCCCCCGGCAAACCTTCGAGCAACGGACGACTTTGTCCCGCACATCGTTGGGACCTGGAGCCCGGCAGTTGCCGGGCAGGTTCCGGCCGAGGTGGCAGGACTGATTGCCGGCCGGCTGCTGCTCAGGTCACGTTCCGGGAGAACTCCGGCCGCAGTTCCGCAGATTGTCGCGGGCGCGGCTCGTCGAGCAACCTGTGTCAAGATCGCAGGTAGCCGTCTCGTCGGCATGGAACGATGCCGGGTCCGCATCCCGCGAAACGCTCTTCTCGGTCCCTGCTTCGGGTTGCCGGAAAACGGCCGCCCCGGCCGAAGCTGGCCGGGGCGGTAGAAAGTCAGAGAAGCGCTAGTCGAGCAGGACCAGCTTGCAGGTCGGCTCGCTCGCGCCGCCGGCGAGGCGGGCGAAGTATAGCCCGGCCGCGACCTTCCTGCCGGACGCGTCGGTCATGTCCCACGTCATCTGGCTCGGTCGCGCCACGGTCAGTTCGCGGACAACGTTGCCGAGGGCGTCGTAGACCATCAGCCTGCTGTCCGGAGCGGCCACGCGGACGTCGAACCGGACGCTCCCCTCGTTGAGGCGGCTGACTGCCGGCACCGAGAACACAGGCAAGATGCTCGGCTGTTTCGCTTCCTCGACGCCGGAGAACATGGTGCGGAATGACCAGGTCGTGCTCCACGGACCCCAGCCGAACTGGTTGTGCCCGCGCACGAGCCACTTGTAGGTCTTGTTGTACGCGAAGAAGGAGTCCGGCAGAGGGCAGTGCGCCATGAGGCCGTTCTGCTGCAGCAGCGTGTCCGTGCCCTGCACAAACTTAAAGTGGAAGCTGTCACAGAGCGCGCTGCCGGAATCCACCACGAGAACGATCGGCGGGCTCGTTATCAGTTGCCCGTTGGCCGGTGAGAGCTGTCTCACCTGCGGTTCGCGCACCGTGTGGAGGTTGCCGAACGTGCCGTCACCCGAGGTCACGGTTGCGCCGTTGTACTGGGTCAGCCGGAGCCGCACCGAGTCACAAGTCGGTATGGACCCCGGGACGTACCAATGGTAGGCACCACTGTCGGCCACGCCCACGGCCGCGGACGTCCAGTTGTGTCCCTCGTCGGTTGACACATCGATGTCAACCTTCGTGCCCGGCGTGCCGCTCACCCAGGTGATGCGGCAGGTGTCACCGTCGTAGAGCACTTCGCCCGAACCGTCGTGGTTATACTGGGTATCGCCGAGCGGGTAGGTGAGCCGGATGTCGTGCGCGTCCCCCACGCCCGGCGTCACCGCCACGACGTGCGCGTTGCCGTAGCTCGCATGCTCCCACCACTCACCGGGTTCGTACCACGTATTGTGGACGTACACGTACTTGTCGGACCGATATCCGAATGCGGCAAGTGAGTGACCTTCCGGGGGCGTTCCAACAGCGTCCACCGACCAGACCATGGCATGGCCCGCGTTGACTGCGGAGGTGATTGTGGACCAGCAGTAGTCGTTACCCGAGCCGCCGTTGACGTTGGTCAGCGACCAGTCGTCGTAGTTGTTGTCCAGCGCGACCTGGTTCAGGCCGGGTTCTATCTGGTTGTACTGAGTGCCGCCGTAGGAAGTATCCGTGTGCATGTCGATGGCGCACTCGTACTGCACGTCCGGGATCTGATAGTCCTGCTCTCCCTCGACCGCGTCGTGACGCTGGAAGTAGTAGTTGACCAAACGGCCGGCCTTCTGGAACCGGTCAACGTATCCGCAGACCATCGCGCCCGAAGTCGGCGAGCAGCCGTAGCTCCAGTCATAGAACGGCGCGAGCAGGTAGTTCGGTACGAACGTCGAATCGGCAGGCAGAGAGGCGACCTTGGCGTCGAACATGTGGGCCCAGCGGCCTTCCGCCATCTTTGCTACCGCCTCCTCGTTGCCGGGACACTGCCGGCGCAGTTCGGCCCGTCCCTGCGTCACGCAGCCGGCGAACGCCTCGCGCGAATCCCATTTCTTCTCAAAGTGCTCGCTCATCACCACGCGCCTGCCGGATGCGTCTTCAACCTCGAGATAGGTGCTCGGGTTAATGAAGTAGATGCGCGACAGGCGGACGCCCGCTCCGAGCGACGGCTGGGCGCGCTCCAGAGCGTTGGCCGCGATCGCGTAGTAGACGGAAGTGCCGTATCCAAAGGAGATAACCGGAGCCTGGTCCCGGCGTGCCGAAACCAGGATGTGGCCGTACTTCGAGTGCCAGCGCGACAGGTCGTGATTGACGGTCAGCGTCTTGCGCTCGGCCTGCACGTCGGCCGCGACCTGGTCGTATGCGGGGAACGACTTGCCGTCGATGCGGAAGTGAAACATCCACGCGACCGTGTTGCCGTTCTCATCGACGTACGGAATCGCCGCGCCGAGCTTTGCTCCGGGAAACTCGGCCGCGGCCCAGTTCAGGGCGACTGCCCGAACCGTGTCGAACGAAACGGCGTTGGGCGGAGTGGAGCCGGTCTCCGGCATCGACATCGCCGCAGAAAGAGCAAAAAGGACAAATAGCCCTGCCATCATCTTCATTAAGGCATTCTCCTGTTCATCAGGTTTACCATACAATCTACAATTCTAGACGAGCCTTAGGCGGCAGTCAAACCACGGATCGGCAGCTCCGCCACCGCTGGCCTCTCTGATTCCTTCTAATCCTTTGACGCTGGAACGCAGCTAAGGAGTCAGCCGGAACCGGTCGCGCGGGAAGAAACTCGCCTCCCGCACGTTACCCAGGTTCAGAACCTGCTGGGTCAGCCGCTCGGCCCCGATTGCCAGGCCGCCGTGCGGCGGCATCGCATATCGGAATATCTCGAGGTAGAAGTCGAAGTTGGCCGGGTCGCCCCCGATGCGCTTGATGCTCTCGACCAGCATGCGGTAGTCGTGGATGCGCTGGCTCCCGGTTGTCACCTCAAGGCCTCGGAATAGACAGTCGAACCCGAGCGTAGACTCCTCATCCTCCGGGTCCGGCATCGTGTAGAACGGCCGTGCCTTGCGCGGGTAGCGGCTGACGAACACGAACTCGCTACCGTGGGTCTTGAGCGCGTAGTCGCAGATCTGTCGCTCGCCCTCCGGGTCGAGGTCAACCATGTCCTTGGTGTCGCGCTTGTAGTCCTTGGCCAGGATCGCGAGCGCGTCCTTGAGGCGGATCTCGGGGAACTCGCCGGTCTTCGGCAGCTCGGCCTTGAGCAGGGCCAGTTCGTCCGCGCACGTCTTGCCGATGTTCTCAACCATCTGCTTCAGGAAGCCCCGCTCGACGTCAATCACGTCGGTGTACGACTCGATGAACCCCATCTCGAAGTCGAGCGAAAGGTACTCGTTGATGTGCCGCGAGGTCGCGTGGTCTTCGGCCCGGTAGACGAAACCCGTCTCGAATACGCGCTCGAACCCGGCCCCGACGAGCATCTGCTTGTAGAACTGCGGGCTTTGGGCCAGGTAGGCAGTCTGCTCGAAGTACTTTATCGGGAACAAGGCGGTCCCGCCCTCAGTCCCGGCCGAGACAATCTTCGACGTGTGGATCTCGATGAAACCCAGCCCGCGCAGGTAGTCCGCAAACGTCCGCACGATCTCCGCCTGCACCTTGAACGGCGCCGATATCTCCGGATTGCGCAGGCTGAATGCCCGGTGGTCCAGCACGGAGTCAATCTTCAGGTTCAGCTTCTTCTTGGAGCGGTTCACCTCGAACGGCAGCTCGGCCACCGGCTCGGCCAGCACCTTCACTTCCTTGAACAGCAGCTCCGCCCCGCGCTTGGCCTGCGGCTCGGCTTTCACCGTGCCGTAGACCTCGACCAGGCTCTCGCGCTTCAGGTGCGACAGGTCGTATTTCGACGGGTCGAGAATGACCGCCTGTGCGATGCCGGTCCGGTCCCGGACTACGACGAAGGAGATTGAGCCGAGTTCGCGGACCTGGAACAGCCAGCCCACGAGCTTGACGTCTTCACCGATGTGCTTGGCGATGTCTGCCGCTAAGGTACGCTGCATGGCGCCAGTCTAGCCGGGTTTGCTGATGGGTCAAGAAATCACCTCCGCCTGATAGACGAAGTGAGAGTTAGCCACCGCATAAATGGACACGAGGCGGCCCTTGGTGAAAGACCCAATGTCCAAGCGCCAATTCCCAATCAATGCTCAGTCCACGAATGTCCAAGGCCTGACTACGTACCGAAGTTCCTGCATTGACTGGTCAGTAGGGCTTGGGGATTGGGGCTTTCCTCGTTGAATGGTCATTGGTGCTTGGGAATTGGTCATTCACCCGAGCGCTGCTTGACTGCGCTCGGGTTGCTGCTATACTTCCCTCGCTCTGCCTGCGTCGGCGACCAAACCGAATCCGGCAGGCAGTAGTCCGCAAAGGCAAAACCGTACGTAGGAAAGCGAGACCTCTTCGATGGTAATCGGCGTATTCGGCTTGTCGACCAGTGGGAAGACGACGCTCTTCTCGCTCCTGACCGGCATGCAGTTCGACCCGGCTATCCGGCGCAAGGACGGTGTAACCGGCACGGCGCTGGTCCACGACCCGCGCGTGGATGAGCTGGCGCTGATCTTCAACCCGAAGAAGGTCACGATGGCCAGCCTGACCTTTGCCGACATGCCGGGCTTCGACATCGATGCAACGCGCGGCGACAAGAACCGGGTGATGCAGTTCATTCAGACGTCAGACGCCCTGCTCTGCGTGGTCCGCGCCTTCGACAACCCTGCGGTCGCCTGGCCGGCGAACTGCGAGACCCCGGCCCGCCAGCTGGATACCATTCGCACGGAACTGCTGCTGCGCGACCTCGCGGTGGTCGAGAACCGGCTGGAGCGGATTACCGAGACCGAGAACAAACGCCACCGCCTGACCGACGAAGAGCAGAAGGAACGGAAGCTCCTGACCACGGTTCGCGAGAAGCTGGAGAACGAGCAGCTCGTCAACCGTCAGGAACTGACCCCGCTGGAACTGAAGACAATCGGCACGCTCGGCCTTTTCACAGCCAAGCCGATAATCATCGCGGTCAACATCGACGAGCACCAACTTGCGCGGAAGTCATACCCGGACCAAGACTACGTCCGGGAGCAGTGCGCCGCGAACGGATTTGCCTACATCGAGTTATCCGGGAAGATCGAATCGGAAATCAGCCAGTTCGACGAGGCCGACCGCGAGCTCTTCCTGCAAGAGTACGGCTTCACCGAGAGTGGCATCCAGCGCCTGTCACGGGTCGTCTACGAACACGTCGGGCTGATATCATTCCTCACCGTGGGCGAGGACGAGGTGAAGGCCTGGACCATCAAACGGAACACGTGCGCCCGCGACGCGGCGGGCGCGATTCACACTCGGCTGGCCGAGACATTTGTCCGCGCCGAAGTCATCCCGCACAAGACTTTCATGACCGTCCGCAGCCTGAAGCTGGCCAACGCACAGAACCTTGTCCGCCTCGCCGGCAAAGATGAGATAGTGAACGACGGCGACATCTTCCACGTCCGCGCCAGCGGCTGACACCGAGGAAGCGATCTGTGGATTGCGGGAGCGCAGCTCCCGCTTCTCTTTGACGAGCAGGGCTCCCCCCCTGACCCTTGCGGGCCGACGGGGACACGTCCACGGAGCGACGCGAGTGACGCGTCGCGGATGTGTCCCCAGTCTCACTGCCAGGGGACAGTCCCCGTTTTCCTCGCTTGGGCTTGAGCTTGTGCCTGAGCTTCCTACTCGGCCCGGAAACGCCAGACCGCGACCGCGAAGAAGAGCACGGCGTACCCGGTGATGACTGCGGCCGGGACCAGGGTCGAGCCGAATTCCAGCCCGCGCAGCACGACGTTCTGGAACCCGTCCATCGCCCACGCGCTCGGCAGCAGGTGGCCGATGAAAGAGAACGTGCGGCCGGTCAGCTCCAGCGGGAACCACGCGCCGCCGCCCGCTGCGAACAGGAACATGGATACCATCGAGAGTACGCTCACCTGTTCCTGGGTCTTGGCAATCACGCCGATGAATAACCCCAGGCTCGCGACCCAGAGTGACAGCGCCGCCAGCACGAGAAGAACCCCGGCCGGCGCTCGGACATAGTCCACACCGAAGACGAGTTGCCCGAGGATGATGAGCAACAGGCCCTGAAGGAAAGTGACGACGAACATTGCCAGCACATGTCCGGCGATGACCTGCGCGCGGGTGACCGGGGCTGAGAGCATCCGGCCCAAAGTCCGACTGCGACGTTCGAGCACCAGCAGCATCGCGGCCGTCATTACGCCGAAGATGGCAAACTGAACCAGCGTGCCGGGCGACGACTGCCCGAACCCGTTGGCAACGATGCGCTTCTTGGCCGGGGCCGGGCCGGTTGTCTCCCGCCGGATGGATAGCGCCGGCTCCTGCCAACCCGCGACTGCCTGCTCAGCGAGGACGGCCGCATTCGCGCCCGGCCCGATAGTTCCGGCTACCAGACGACCAACCCGCGCCGATATTTCGGCCCGCGCGCCGGCCGCCTCAACCGCCTGCAAGGCAACCTGCGCCTGCGGCTCGGTCTGGTCGCACACGACCTCCGGCGGAAGACCTGCGCCTGCGCTTTCAGCGTATCCCGCAGGCACGACCAGCACGAGGTCATAGCGACCTCGCCGGACCAGCTCGTCGGCCTTCCCTGACACGGCGCGGCCGAGTTGTTCCACCCGCACCAGCCCGCCTGAGTCAAGCAGCGCGGACACCTGCCCGCTCAGGGTGGTCGAATCGAGGTCACAGACTCCTACTACTGGCCGCGGGTCGTCATGACTGGGCCAGCGGAACGCGATGCCAAGGAAGGCGGTGAACGCTACTGGCATCAGCACAAGGAAGATGGCCGAACGCCGGTCGAGCAGTAACTGCTTCAGGTCCTTGGCCGCGATTGCGAGAGTGCGCATCATCCTTCAGGCGAACCTTCGCCGGAACACGAGGACGCCGATTGCGAAGCAGAGCGCGCCCCAGGCAAACGTCACCCCGAACGGCACGAGCATCTCCATCGCCGGTCGTCCCGCGATCGACATGTTCCAGATCCTCATCACCCAGCCCTGCGGCAAGACGAGCGCTATCTTGTTGAACGCTGCCGGCATGTTGGGCACGGCCTGCGTGAATAGACCGCCGAGCATCCCGGCCACGGAGAGGCCGCCACCGAGAACGGGCCCGCCCTGGCGCGAGGTCTTGATGAACGATGCGAGCATCACGCCGAAGCCGGACGACGCTGCGACCGTGCCCACGAGCGCAAGCGCGGTGCTGCCGGCCTGCCCCCAGCGCAGGCCGAAGAGCAATGTCGAAGCCACGACCAGCGTGATAGCCTGCAGTGCGACGGTGCCAAACACCGACAGAATCTTGCCGCCGAGTATCCTCGCGCGGCCGACCGGCACCGTGAACAGCCGCGCCAGGGTGCCGTCCTCGTGCTCGCGCACCAGCGACAGGGCCGTGTAGGCGCCGGTGTAGAACGCGAAGAAGACCATCAGCCCGCAGAAGATGCTCGCCATCATCCGGCGGAACAGGGCCGAGACGTTCTCTCCGGCCCCGGGCGCGCGCACCTTCACCGCCTCGCTGCCGCCCTGTGCCGCTGCCTGGTACTGCTGCATCAGATGGGCGATTGTCTGTTGATCGGTGGAAAACTGGGGACGGTCCCTCGGAGCGCCTGCGTCGCTGCTTTGCGGAGCCGAAGCGGGGACAGGTCCACGGAGCGCCTGCGTAGGACGTGCCCGGGGCACCGTAGGAACGAGCGGCGCGGATCTGTCCCCGATTCGGCTCGACTCGGCGCGCACCGCGCTGCGATAGGTATTCAGGAGAATCTTCGAACCGGACAGCCCGTCGAGCAGCCGCTGCAGCACTGCCTGTACCACTGCCGGCCCGATGGTCTTCACCGGGTCGGCCATCAACACGACTTCGGCGCGGCTCGCGCCATCGAGCACGGCAGCACTGAACCCGCCCGGGATTACGACCGCCACGTCCGCCTGTTGCCGGACCAGCGCGCGCCGCGCCAGCGCAGTATCGCTCAGTTCGGAGCAACTCACTATGCTCCGTAGTTGAGGGCTCGAGAGCGTATTGACGACGAGCCGGCCGAGCTGCATCTGGCCTTCGTCCATGTTGACTACTACTGTACGCACCGGCGCCATGCCCGGCCCCTTCCCGGTCTCTCTAACCTGGCCGCCAAAGGCGAAGAAGAACAACGCGGTGACGAGCAAAGGTACGAACAGGGCCATGCCGATGATGAACCGGCTGCGCAGTGCCCCGCGCAGGTCCTTGGCGGCGATGCAGACTTCAGTCATGGGAAACGGGTTCCAGGGCTCCGGGGTCCAAGGGTCCCAGGGTCCGGTCCTGGCTTGGGACACGATCCGTATCGGTCACCAAGGACAAACACACTATCAACCACAGATAAACACAGATGGACACAGATTGGGTTCGGAAGGCACGCCGACCTTTGGCGTCTGTCTTCAGCCCGGATGACATTCGCCATTATCATTTTTGAATGCTGCTCTATCTGAATCCCCATCTGTGTAATCTGCTAGGTAATCTGCGGATGTCCCATCCTAAATTCTGCACTCTGGTTTCTGGACTCTGAATTCTGGTCTATCCGAATCCTCATCTGTGTTTATCCGTGTACATCCGTGGTTACTGACAGCTCCCGGTCCCGGCAACTCTGAATTCTCGTTTCTGGTTTCTGAATTCTGATCTATCCGAGTCCACATCTGTGTCTATCCGTGTTCATCCGTGGATATTGGCAGCTCCCGGTCCCGGCAACTCTGAATTCTGGTTTCTGGCTTCTGAATTCTGGCCTATCCGAGTCCCCCATCTGCGTCATCTGCGGTTGTTCCCGTCAGGTCCTGGTCCTCTTCGTGTCTTGGTGTCTTTGTGGTGAGCTCCGTTCCGCACCCGTCACTTCTGAATTCTGGTTTCTGGTTTCTGAATTCTGGTTTATCCGAGTCCTCATCTGTGTTCATCCGTGTTCATCTGTGGTTTCACCAACTCCGAGCTCAGTCGCGCAGCGCTCGCCCGGTGAGCGACAGGAATACCGTCTCGAGGTTCGGTTCTTGAATATCCACGGAACCGATGCGGAACCCGAGCTGGGCAGCCCGCTCGAACAACAGTGGCACGACCGCGTTGGAGTCCCCGGCAAGCACCAGGACGCGGCCCTGCTCCACCGTTACCCGGGAAACGCCTGCGACCGCGCGCCAAGCCTCGGCCGCCTTGTCCGGCTCGCCGGTCACTGCCAGGTCAACGCGCGCCAGCTCGCCGACCAGCCGTACCAACTCGTCCCGGGTGCCGCACGCGATAATCTTGCCCTTGTCCATGATGGCGAGGCGGTTCGACAGCTCCTCCGCCTCCTCCATGTAATGGGTGGTATAGAGCACGCTCATACCCTGCCGATTCAGCTCCTTGACATAGTCGAGGATATGGCGCCGGCTCTGCGGGTCGATGCCAACCGTGGGTTCGTCCATGATGACGACCTGCGGCGTGTGCAGCAGCGCGGCCGCGATGTTCACCCGGCGTTTCATACCGCCCGAGTAGGTCGCAACGCGCCCCTTCTGCCGCTCGACCAGCCCGACCGCCGCGAGCATCTCGTCTACCCGATGCTCAAGATTGCTGCCTGAAAGCCCGTACATCCGCCCCCAGAACACCAGGTTCTCACGCGCCGACATGTCGTTGTACAGCGCAACCTCCTGCGGAACCACACCGAGGCAGCGTCGTGCGGCCATGCTCTCTTTCGTGACCGAGTGGCCCATCACGCTCGCGTCGCCCGAGTCCGGCTTGAGCAAACCCGAGATGACCGAAATCGCCGTGCTCTTGCCCGCGCCGTTCGGCCCGAGCAGACTGAACACCTCGCCCCGGCGCACCTCGAAGCTAATGCCGCCCACCGCGGCCACCTCGCGGAAGGCCTTGGTCAGGTCCCGGACCTCGATTGCATTATCAGGCATAGGTGAGCATCATAGGCTGCGGACACCGGAAGTCCAGTTACAACGCAGGGCCGCGCCCCGCGGCCACGTCAATCCACAATCGACAATCTCGAATCGGAAATGGGTTGCCCGTTTGGCCGAGTCCGGTCAGTAAGTTGTGGAAACGCCCTTGCGGACCCTCGCGCGAGGAGTCGCCTGCTTCGTGACAGGGAACTTCTACGCGCCGACCTTTTGCAGCAACTCGGCAACGCTGCCAACCCAGAACCGCCGGTGCAGTTCGCTCGCCTTGGCGGCGTCGCTGTTGTAGCAGAAGGCTTGCACGCTGGCCGTTGCCCCCTCGTGAGCAATGCGGCGAGGCTTCCCTTTCTCTTCGAAGATGTGCCGGTAGCCATCCAGCTTCCAGTAGGTCTTCGTGTGCGCCATGCCCTTGGGGTCTACGAAGACTATGCGGTAGTCATCGCCTTTGATGAGCCAGAACACAAAGTCGGGCAGGAACCACGCGACCCGATTCTCCTCCGGGTTGTAGTAGGGAATACGCACTTCGTCTAATGACTCGTCTACCTTGCTGAACATCCACCAGTCGTACTCGTCGAAGCCGGTCCCGCCGTCGGCCAGATACTTCTCAAGCTCGCGGACGAACCGCACTTCGCTCGGCGTGCGAATCACGTGTTTGATGTAGTCGGCCCGCTCCTGCTCATCCAGCAAGACCGGCAGGTAGTAGTGATTCGGCACAAGCTCAATACTGAGCTTCCGGCCCTCGTGGTCGAACTCGACCCTCTCCTTCATCCGCTCCAGAGCTTTCAGCCCAGCCTTGTACTGCGCCCTGGTAATCTCGCCACGGTCGAGCTTCTCATCCAACTCGCGCTCTCGGTCCGGCTTTCGGGCAGCGTCGTGAACCGCGTCCACGTCGCCTTGGAGTTCGCTGACATCCTTGAGCGTCACCTGGACATTCAGGTAATGGCAGATCTCCTTGTCCAGCTCCTTCAGCCGGTCGAACTCCTGTGGCGCAATTCCGAAGTAGGCCAACACGCGCCGGGTCAGCATGTCCGGGTTCCGGTACTCGCGCGCGCCCTCCTTGAAGAACGTGCCCATCGGCGCGTTCACGCTCTCCTTGAGCATTCCCAGCAGCTTCGGTTCGGCCTCGTAGTTCGCCAGCAGCACGCGGTCGTCACCCAGATAGCCGACATACCGCTGCAGCAGGTCAAACTCGGGCCGCGTTACCTCGAACCCCGGCAACTCGCGCTGCTCTGCCATCAACCCGCTTGCGGTTCGATAGACCGGGATAAGCAACTGCCGCTTCCCGGCTTCCTCATTCCGGAACAGGGTCAAAGTCTGTCGTTCGCCGGCTCTGGCCTCATTCTTCAGGTGCTCAATCGCCTGCTGCAGGGCATCCCGGTTCGTACCCATCACAAACAGAGTCTCCAGCGCCTGCGCGTCATCCTGAATCTGCCCATAGACGCCTTCTGCAAGCAGTCCGGCGTTGTTGAGGAACTTCAGCCGCTGGCGTCTGCCTTGAAGCGGCTCAATCCTCACGCCCCGGCCGACCTACAAAGAGCATGCAGCAGGCAGTACACAGCATACAGGGCCGACCGCACCCGAAGATCCAGGAATCGCCTGTGTGCTGCATTCTGTATGCTGTCTGCTGTTCGCCGAGTCCCAGCCCTCATAGAAGCTGCGAGACCCCATGAGGAAAGGCTAAGGTTAAGGCTAAGGCCGAGCCGGTCTCAACCTCAACCTTGACCTCAACCTGGCTCGTGGTGGCGCTCGTTCACCTCGTACCCGGCCAGCTCGTCCTTGAGCCAGCCCGAGACGTCGCCAATCTTAATCAGGGCAAACGGCCGCTCGCTGGTCTTGAGCTTGAACGCCAGTTCCTGCCGGTTCGAGGGCCTGACCAGGACCTCAATCTCACCCGGAGAACTCGCGTTGAACACGAGCTTCAGCATGTCCTTCGGCTTCAGCCCGCGCAGCACGTCTTCCTGTACCGAAACCACGCTGTCGCTCTCGAACACCGGCGCAGGCCGCCGGCTCAGTTCGTCCAAGAGCTCCTTCTTCGCCGTCTGCCAGATGCTGTCCGCCACTTCGCCCTTTCCGGCCCGCTCCAGTTCCCGGAAGAACCGCTTCAGGTCCGCGTCCTCGGTATTCACGGAGTTGACCAGCGTCAGGAGCAGCGGCCGATGATACATCTTCGGTTGCTTCGTCCTCAACCGCTCGGCCAGCTTCGTGACATAGGCCAACAGCATCAGCGACTTGAGCACAATCTTCTGCTTCTCTTCGCCGGTATAGTCGTCCTGGTCCCGGAACGCTCGGAACTCCTGCTCAAGGATGGCGATATGCTTGCCGTACCCGGCCTGCGTGAACCGGGCCAGGTTAAAGTCACAGACCGTGGTCACGATGTCGCGTTCGTCGGTGAACGTGGCCGAGAAGTTGAACAGAAAGCCATTGCGGGCGAGAATCGAATAGATGTGCTGGCGCTTGGAGTCTTCCTTGTCGCCCTTGTGCGCCTCGTCGAGCAGGACGTACCACTTCCCGTTGTCGTCGTAGTTGCGGAAGTCGATGATGCGTTCCTTCTGCTCGTCGCTCAGATTGTCCGACCGATAGTAGAAGACGGTCATCTCCCGCGCGCCAAACAGCGACGGGTTCTCGCGCTTCGCCTCAGCGTATTCCTTCAGTTCCCGCAGACGGATGTACAGGTCATTGCGCGAGGAGTTGAACTCCTGCACGTGGCGCTTGAGCTGCTCAATCAGGTCTTCCCGATGCGTCAGCACAAGGATATCATTTGGCGGAATCTCACCCGCCAGAATCAACCCGCGCAGGACCTCGATGAGCTTGACCAGCACCAAGGTCTTGCCCGACCCGGTGGCCATCCAGAAGCACATCCGGTTGACGATGCTCTCAAACGTAATCTCGCCCGCTGTTCCGGTTCCCCCTCCAATTCTCCCTCTCCCTTGAGCCACATTCCCCCTCGCCCCGCTTGCGGGGAGAGGGTTGGGGTGAGGGGTTTCCAAGGGTGAGGGTGAGTTCAGGTCGTAGTACTCCTCAAGCAGCGCCCGGAGCTTCCGGACGAGCTTACCCACCTGCAGGTTCATCCCTGCCGGCAGCTCGTTCTCCTGATACCACTCGAAGAATCGCCGCTTCCGCTCCAGGTTCGCATCAAGGTTCTCGCCGCGCTGAAAGTCGCCGAAGTCCTCATAGTACTTCCACAAAGCAACCACCGCCGATGCGACGGCCTGCTGCTGGTAGTCCCAGAGCCGCTTCTGCCGCGAGAAGCTCTTCAGGTCAAACGAACTCCAGTTGGCGGGAAGGGATTGAAAGGCCTTGCCTTCGACCATCTCCTGAAGCAGAGTCCGAGCCACGGGCTAGTTCCTAGGCCGAGCCTTACGGCTGGGTCGGAGCTTGACGGTCTTGGCGTACTCTTCGAGTACTGGTATCTTTAGTAGTTCAACTCCGTATCCGAACCCCTTCAGTAGCCTCGCGGTGTTGTTCAGATTGACGCGTGAGAAGAACGGGAGCCGTGGCCTGCCTTCTGGAGCTTCGCTGATGATGGCATATACGATGGTGAAATCCGTCGGCCTTCCTTCTCCACTGAACATGTCGGCAAAGGGACCCGCAAGTTGCTTCCGCACTTTCTCCCTGAACGTCGAGTCCGTGCGAATGAGCTGGCCAGATACAAATCCTTGCGAGAACAGGTGGCTAAACACACTGGACTTCCCGTACAACTTCACGTGTACCAGTTCGCGGTCGATGGTGAGTAGATCGCAGACCTCAACCTGGCCGTGGCCTCCTCCGTGCGCGATCTTCTTCTTGTCGTCGAGCAGAACATAGCGTTTGGGATCAGCAACCGCGACGCTTTCATTATAGGCACCTTCTCCGCCACCTTTGTACGGAGGAAGTGTGAGCTTCGACAACGGCAGACGGGAGTATGCGTCGTCCGTCCTGCTGACAAAGTCCTTCGCGACGCGGAACCACCGACCGTCATTGAGTATGTACTTGCCTCCCTGATGGTCTACCTCGGCGTAAAGGCACTTGAGTACCGGCCAGCTCTTGAACACGCAGTTGTGGTCGGTGTCCGCACAAAAGACTCTTCTGCTGCGCATCAAGTCTAGTGTTACTGGCGGTTCAATCGCGGCGAGGAACCCCTGCATGGTTATGTCCGGCCGGATCGCCCCGTGGCTGCCGGAGAAAATGAAGCCAACCACGCTCGACCAATCGATGATCTCGGGAATCGATAACCAAGCGTCTTCGTAGTCCCCTGCGGACAGTTTCGCGTCCAGAGTGGCTTCGAGGTCGCCAATTAGGGCCGCGCTCCTGACGAGCGAGATGTTGTTCACCCACTGATGTTCCGTAGCACTCAGGTCTTCTTCGGACTTCTTGCGGTACTCGTTCAGCAAGTGGGGCAGGTCGGACAGGTCCGCTCTGACTTCAACAGACAGCGCATCGCTCCCAGTCATTCGACTGCCTAGGCCCGGATTCAGAGGTGTGCCAACGATCGCCTTCAGCATGTCTTGTTCAACGTCCAATCCGAATTGGTCCGCCGTCGTGGCTTGCCCTGCCTGGATACGCTTGTGACTCTGAATGGCATCCAAGGATTGTACGTCCACGCATCGAAAGGTGTTCTGATCGACGGCGTTGAGCGCGCATAGGAGACCGAACCGGTCCTCATGCACATCATCTCTCAGGAGGAATCGGCCTCCCTGGCCGAAAGTCAGCACGAACCACCTGCCCGCTGTCCTTGCCACGAAGGCCGCCGCAATGCTGGGAACCTTCAATGACTTGACATCCAAATGCTCCCGGAATAGCTTCGCCCATCTCGGAGGTTTCGCAGGCATGCGCTTGATGAAGAGTTGCCCCACATCCAGACCCGTCACACGCACATCAATGGGCGGCTCACATGACGCCACGTTCACGATCTGGTCTACTGCTTCGTGCGGGTGCTTCACCAGAAAGACGCTGAAATGATTCAGATCCTTTTCGGGTGCCAACCTACTCTACCCCCGAGACGTCCTCATCTTCATCTGCCACCTGCGGGTTTCTGCCGCGAGAGGCTCTTCAGGTCAAACGAACTCCATTTGGCCGTAAAGGGTTCGTAGGGCTTGGACTCAGCGACCATCCCCTGAAGCAGCGCCCGTGCCATTCACTACCGATTGCCGACTGCGCGCTTGCGGAGCCTACGCTCCTCCAACCTACTTGTCCGCATTCTCATGCTCCCGCTGTATCACGTCTTAGCAGTCGGTCTTGATGGCTCCTAATAGTCTCAGTGTTCGGTGCGGACCACCCGAAGTTCTGAAACAGGTAGACCGTAGCTGCGACAGCGTCCGCCTTCGAAGCCTGGAGAAGCTTGTCCGGCATATACTCCCGAGACTGAAAGTCAACTCGTTCTTGATTGCATCGATAGGTGCGCATGAAGGGAAGTCCGAGAGGTTCCTCAAGCCACAGGACTCGATTCGCCGTATGACGCAGGCTTACGCTGATTCTGACGCCATTCGCGTAGATTCCTTCGCTGTCACGAGCGAGCCGGGAAGCGAACTCAAAGATCTCGGTGAGTCTGTAGACCGCTCCAACGACGCTTAGGCGGCTTGCCTTTCCGTCTCCTCCAGTGGCAACTGCTGTGTCTGGTCTCCAATCCTCCCAGAGAGCAACGTAGTGGACGAACTGCCCGCTTTCGTACATTCGCCAGAACTCCTTGAACTCAAGCCAGTCTATCCAAGCTTCGCAGTAGGTCTTCTCAAGGCGAATTCCGGTGTCAGTATCCGTGTCCAACGGGTAGTGAGGATAATCCCACCCTCGCAAGTTGAGTGCATTCCTACGCACAATATCTTGGCAGTCACCAAGCGACTTGAGCTTTCGGGTCGCGGTCATCGGCTGGAAGTTCACGCGCCAATAGCCATGCGACTTGATTCTCTCGATCACTTGCCGATTCACAAACCCTCCAACTCATCATCCAGCATCTTCTTGGCACTCGGTTCTACGGCAAGGCCAAGCCCTTGAAGCCGATGCCACGATCGAATTGCGGCTCTCTCGACTACGTCGCGCATATCATTGGAATTGGAGATCGGGGCACTCTCGACTCGCCGATCTCTGGTGCGGTAATATATGGATCCCACATGCGTCTTAGCGGACTCTTTGCAGCAGATTACAGGTACTTCGTCAAAAGGCAGCACTTCGATGACGACATACTCTAGGCCTCCAGCGTCTTTCACACAATCAACTCGGAAACTGACGTGTGGGTCAGCGAAGGGGGAGATCTGGTCCCTCATCTCGTCCAGGACATAGCTCGCACTTTGATCTGGCGTCACTCCCTTGCGTACGAAATGACCTCTAGCATCCTGCTCGACGCCGACAATGAGGAATCCACCGTCCTGCACGTTAGACAGCGCTAGTATATGCCTCACAAAGGTCAACACATTCCATTCAATAGGGGCCTTGAAGTCGACGTGTTGCGTCTCTACTCCGCCCTCCAATATCCTCTCCAGTTCTCTGCTATTCATCGTGCTCCTTCGAGGCTGCTTGCCGACGCTTCGCCTTCCGCTTCTTCCCCGCGCGCGAGTCACCCTGCTTCTGAGAATCGGGCTCAGTACACTGGCCCTTCTTCTCCAGTGCCTCCACGCGCTCGCGCAGCGCCTGGATCTCATGGCTGAGTACACCCAAGTCAGCTTGGATGATGTTCGCGGTTGCATAGAGCGCTGGCAGAAGGGAATCGAACGTCGCGTACGCACCGAAAGGTGGATTGTGGATTCTCTCCTCAGTCAGTCGTCCAGAGGCATCTAGACGGCGGACCTCTATCCCGTGATCGAGGCCGATATCCCTGTGCGGCAGATGCGCATGAAGGGCGCGCCAGCCCTGCAACACCATTGGCACCAGGCCGATCAACGAGGCGACTGCGCCCGCGATGTAGAGAATCTCCAACCCAGTCTCGTGTTCGACGACTATCACACTGGTCTTCCCCCGACCGAGAATGTAGCCCTTTTCGTACTGGTCGAGCTTGACTTCTGTGCAGTCCAGCCCGGCTTCGCGCTTCAGGACGTCAACCAGTTCCTGGTAGTCGCGATAAGCACCCGCAAACCCACGGAGCTTCAATGACACGACTTGCTCGGGCATCGCCGAGAGTTGCTGCGCGGCCGCCGCAAACCTGCGCTTGAATTGTTCTTCTCTGTGGTTCATTCCTGTTCCTTCTTGGTCCTTTTCCTCTGCCCGGCCGGCAAGGCTGCGTTCGTCGGCTTCTGATGATGACCCGGCGAAGTGCTTGGAATCTCGTCGCCACGAGGGCCGTCACAAGCAGTGGGACATCGGCCGTTCGCCTGGTGCATGGGCGCGGCCTTACTTCCGATGGAAGTAACCTCCAGCGGGAACTTGGCCCAGTAAGACTGGTCTACATCCGGATAGAACCTGGACATGACTTCAACGAAGTGCCTGAGAGACCTGCTACACCTGCCCGGCAGCCGCCAAGCAACGCCATTATTCTCCAATTCCTCTTTGACGCTGTCCCAGGTCTTGGCGCGATCCAACGCTATAGCCATGAACTCGCTCTGTAGAGGTGTGAGCAAGTCCACGACCTTCGCCGGGACGCCAAGATTGCGTAGGGCATAGCCAGTGCATTGTACCACCTGCTGCGCCTCAATCTTGGTATCGTACCAACTCCCTCTCAGCCCGGCCGCGATCATCTCCCCGCATTCCACAAGAATGAAGTGAAATTGATGGCTCAGAGTGTTTCTCTCAGATGGAAACTCCTTGATAAACTCGCTCAGCTTCACGGTCGCGCCAAAAGGAGACGATGCCTAGCCCCGGCCTCGCCGGTGTCGAAGAAAGGACCTCAACTTGTGCGTCACACCCAGATCGCGAGGGCCGAACGCGTGAGGAAGAAGCTCGCTGATCGTGGTCCGAAGGACTTGTGTCATGTCCTTGTTGGAGCATATCACTTCAGCATCCGTTCCCGCTACTTGAGATGCCTCTAAAATAACTTGGCGACAACGGCCGCATGGGGTAACCACCGTCCCTCTCTTTGACTCTGGCTTCCCACCGATAATCGCGATCGATTCTATTCCGGCTTCACCGTCAGTATTCGCGGCCAGAATGGCCGCAACCTCGGCACAGACGCCTAGTCCGAAGGAGGCGTTCTCCATGAACGTACCAAGGTAGACCTTCCCAGTGCTCGTACGCACGGCAGCCCCCACCTGAAAGCCTGAGTATATGTTGTAGGCGTTCTTCATCACAGACCGCGCGGCTTTCAGCAGTCGCAGCTCGGATTTTGATAATCGGTCACATGAAACGTAGCCTTCACTCATCAGTCTCCTCCTGTTGCGGTAAGTATGTTAGCAATAATGTCAGCCCACTTCTGCGCAATGTGGCGCATCTCTTCTTCATCCTTAACTAGCTTGTCGACCTCAAGGATGCTGTCAAAGGCTATTACTCCCATCGGCGGCGACTTGCGATCCAAGGATCGCATCAGTGGCGCGGCTATCACGGTTCGAAGTTCAGGCAGGATGCCATCCCTGATCTCCGGGGGATACTGTTCCGTGTGCGTCGGTGGTAGACCTTCTATCACCACGCAACGGTTCTTGAAAGCCTTGCCCGTAATACCGAAGTCGAATGGCACAACGAGAGTGCGTTCGGGATCCGGTTCTGTATTGTAGGAGTATCGTGTCCATCGGGTCTGCGTCTTGGGGTCGTACATCGTGATGATGGCTCGTATGTGATGACGAGAATGTGGGTAGATTATCGACCTGCATGCAGCGGCCAGGATTTCCTGAATAATACGATCCCGGCCCGCCCGGAAGAGGCCTTGCTGGACTCCACCCAAGTAGTAGATGGTGAAGACGAGTGCAATGTCTGCTGCGAGAAGCACATTCCACCAGCCTAGCGACCATGCGCACGACAGCAGATTTCCGGTCCCCGTCTGCAGCACTGCTGCCGTTAGCAGATTCACGTAGACTCCCGAGAGAAGCGCAATCCCAAGGCTCGCGGCACCGGTGAGGAATCGCCTACGTCGTATGAGCCAGCTCCTCATCCCGGACCACCCTCTGACTTAGCTTGTCTTCCCGCCTTGATGCCGCAATGGGCACCGCACATGCTACACTGAATAGCTCCGTCTTCGAACGGGCGCCTACTCTCGAGCGCTAGCTTCGCGCCCTCTGGATACACGGCGGCTCTCCAGTCGCCTCGACATCCCGACTGCCATCTCGTTCTTGACATCCTTCGGTCGAGATCCATATTTCCGAGCTTTGCGATTTCTCCGCAATGCACCGCTATCTTGGTGGCCACTATGGCTTCCCTCAGATCATCTAGGCTCGGTAGCCCGATGTGCTCCGCTCTACTCATGCACGTGACGGCGTCTGCGCCCGAGGCAACGCACACCGCCGTGGCAATAGCGCCAGAGATGTGGTCAAAACCCAGCGCGGCGTCAGTGGCCATTGGTAGTACCCTGTATGGAACTCCAAAGCAGAGTTGCTTGGTCCTGCCGACGTGGTAGGGAATCCGGTTGATTGCCACATGTCCCACGCCTTCGATCATAACGCTCACGCCCGCGTGAGTGGCGCGATCTACAAGAGTACTCATGGTCTGTGCCTCGGCTTCGGACAAAGCATCCCAATCATCGCACACCGAAGCTGTCCTAAAACTCGTGCCCAAAGAGAGAGTGACACTGTACTTGACGAATGAGTCCAGTAGCCGGTCAAACTCCTGGTAGTAGGGATTCTGAAGGCCGGTCTGGCGCATGTACGAAGAGACGATGCCGCCTCCCTTGCTTGTCGTGGGGATGATCCGGCGACAACCCCTGAGTAGGCCGAGGTGTTCCTTCAGGAAGGACGCATGGATGGTAATCATGTCGATCCCACGACGGACTTGGGCCTCAACAATAGCTGCCGGCTCATCTGGTCGAACACTGCTGAGGTCTCCATCAGGGTGGCGGGCCGCCAGTTCGTAGCATGTCACTACGGAAACTGGTATGCTCAACTTCTCTACAAGTCTCACGTGAAAACCGGCAATGTCTCCCTCGAAGCTGTGGTCCGTCACGGCATCGACACCCAAGTCCTGCGCGGCATACGCCTTCTCGAACTCTACCTGTAAGTCATCAGCCGGCGTGGAACTGCCAACGCTCGCAATGACAAAGGTAGGTTGACCTTCACCACAGATGCGAGGCTGTATACCTCGCAGCTTGTTGCGCACAGAAAACGTCCGCATTAGGCGAGTCTCGTCCTCGTTCTAGCCACTGCTGCTAAGCGCGAAGAGTCGAAAAACTACGCCAGCCGCTCGTTTGCCGGGTCGAACGGAGGTGCTGTGACTATCAGGTATTTCAGTGACCCCGAGACCGAGTGCACTGTCCCCTTGCCAATTGCCACCAGGTCGTACTTACCCACGTCATAGGTTTCATCTGCAACTCGAACCTTGCCGTGTCCTTCGAGTATGAAGTAGATCCTGTCGCTCTTCGCATTTGTGACAGAAGGGTGATCCCCTTCAAGATTGGCTATTACACAGTCGAAGTTGAACCCCTTCCCATCAAACAGGTCCACTATGGTTAGGGCCTTGTCAACCCGCCTTACAGAGGCGGAAGCAGCTGTACGTTTCATGTTAGCTATCTCCTTTCTTCACTTGTGTCTGCATCCTCTATACTATGCGTAGGTAACCTATCCACGATCCGTCGCTCGGAGCAAGTCTGCCATTCTCCGCAGTCACCACCACACCATCGGCTTGATGAGCTTGAAGAACTCGAAGTCTTGTTTGGTCAGGTCGATGATCGTGCCGTCTTCGAACTCGACTGAGTCGGGTTTGATTCGGCGGATGCGCTTGCCGAGCAGGTTCGTGAGCGTCTCGGGCAGGTCGATGCCCTTGTACAACCGCGATAGGTCAACCTGCACGTTGTTCTCCCGCTAGTCCAGCCACTCTTGCGGAACGAGCTTTCGTCCCTCACGCCATTCTTCGAAGGCGACTACGTTGGGTATGTTGCCCCACACTTCGCGCGGCGCGTGATCCAGCACTATTACCTGTAGCCGGCCACCGCCGCTTCCAACCACATCACCCAACACTCTGAAGGCCTTGTGGACTGCAGCTATGTCTTCATCGCGAAGCTGCGGCTCCTGTAACTCGTCGTCCTCACGCACGACCAACTTCCTTGGGAAGTAAACTTGGCTCGGCTGATCCATCACGACAAATCCTGGAACTGGACTGTGCTTCAACGTCAGAAAGAACTGCTGGAGACCTAGGAAAACCGCAATGTGGTAGGAAAGCCAATTGGAGCCACTCCCGATTTCCGAAAGGTAGTCTTCGCGACTTGCGCCCGTCACCTTCACCGTCAAGTCGTCAATGTCGAGTGAAACGGGGTCTTCCGGGCGTTCACAATCAAGCATTGGGATGAGCCGAGCTGCGTTGTTGTTCACTATTTTGAGGGCGCGCCGCTTCCTTGCCTCCAAGTTCTGCCCGGCCAGTTCCTCCTGCAGGGCCGTCACTCTGGCCCGCAGTCCGCTGACCTCAGCACGGAGTTCGGCGTCCTCCCCGAGGCGACGGTGGAGTTGCAGGGCGTTCTCCAGATTCCCGACGAAACGTTCTACCTTCTTTGCCTGGAACTGCTGTGTTCTTGCTTCATCTGATCGCTGTGACAGTGCGTCCTTGCGGATACGGATGGCTTTCAGTCTTTCCGTTACATCGCTCAACGCCGCCTGTACCCGTTCCGTCTCTCGCTCAAACGCGGCGGGGATATCCTGACTAGTGCCTGCTTCTTTCTCGATCCTGTGCAACGAGTCCACCATCTCCGCCAGTCTAGCGCTGCTCGACTCCATGCGAGCGCCACATATCGGACAGTCCTCCTCCCCCGACGCGTGCTGACCAAGCCAGTCCGCGATCTGCAGCCGATCACGTTGGATGCGCAATGCATCGCCGTAGCTTGACGCGCTCTCCCTAATCCTGGTCATCTCAGTCAGTCTGCGGCGCAGCGCGGTTAGTTCGTGCGACACCGCTGTCTCCTCGTCCTCAAGTCCATTGAGTTCCTTTATTGCCGCAGAAACGGTACTCTGGCTAACGGCAATCGTGGCGTCTGTCTTCTTCACCAGACCATCGAGTGCGTCGAGCATCTGGTCACGACTCAGCTCGCCATTCTCAGGAGGAGGGAGCAGACCGAGCTCGCGGGCTTCACTGACCTTGGCGCGTAACTCGCCCGTCCATTCTGCAGAGACGGCCTCGGCCTTCGTCAATTCACTCTCCTTCCGCCGAAGCTCGCGTCTGAGTCGACCTAGCTCATGCTGCTTGGCGAGAAGCGCTGGTGTGATTGCTCCAAGCACGTACGGGAATATACGCCGCAGTTTCTCGCGATGTTCGTAGTGGTCTGTCTTGAAGAATAGAACTTCCGGATTAGCCACCACGTTCTGTGGCTGAAACACTAAGGCCATTAGATCCCGGAAGCTTGGGCGAGCTTCGAAACCACCGGACTCGCCGCGCTCGGAGAAATCAAGGTTCGAGAGACCGGCCACCTCATCTAGCAGATGTCTAACATTGTCGGCGGTTGTATTCTTCGTAATCTCGTCAGGTATCGCAGTTATCTCAGGCGCTTCGAGCAGGAACATGTCATCGGTACAGCGGTGTTCGCCTGGCTCAAGCCTCGCGAGCAACTTCTCTCCTGACTCGGTCTTGACAACGATGCCGAACCATTGACAGGCATCCCGTATTGTCTTCACTGGAATGGAGCAACTACCCGCGCCCAGGCAATAGTCAATAATCGGAATCACGGCGGACTTGCCTGTCCTGGATGCGCCGCTGATCACGGTCACTTTGCCGAGCCCAAAAGGCAACCGGCGTGGAGGAAGAGACGGTTTGCGCGGCCAAAGGATGAGTTCCTTGAGCTGGAAGTACATGTCAGAACCTCACTTTCAGTGTCGCCGCAACTTCGTGAATCGTCAGTCTGCCGCACCAAGCTCCGAGTCGTTCCGCGCTCTTCATCAGTCGACGAGTCTCTGGGGGCATCCCCGCTCCAGCGGGCGTCCGAGAGAGCGGTATCGCGGCGGCATCTGTGCTCAGGCCAATGAGATGCGCCATGAGTGCAATTCTTAGAGATTCCCGGGTAAGGGTCCTGAGTGCCGCGGCTCGATCATGCACAGCTAGCAGGACATCCTGCATTGAGTTCTCGGATTTTCCGAACTTGGTGGCAAAGGCCCGCAGTCCGGAAGCCCCCTGAGTGCTAGCGACAATTGACTCGGTTTGCTCGTGCAGCACGATCGGCAGAACGACAAACAGAAGTGGAAGTGGCACTGGCTCATGCGTCGGGTGTTCCTGTGTGTAGCCGCAGGCGAACCGCCAGAGCAACCCCGCGCCCAATGCGGGATTCTGCACATTTCGGGTCTCCTGGGCGAGAGTCTTCATGGTTGTCCGCCGGTTCTCTTCCTTGCCAGGGCGTTGCGGTAGTCGGGATGCCACCCTATGGACATGTCATCCGCCAAGCGGTGGAAGCAACCTGGGATGAAGTGATCTGGTGGTACCATTCCTTGCACCTGTGTTCGGTGCTGCATACATCCGGTGTATACAAACTGCCCCTGTTCGACCGGCGCTCTGTCGCGATGCTCGAGCAGCTTCTCCTGTTTGACGTTGCGCCACGTGCGGTGCAAAGCGTCGTCGAGGTCAATGAATGACTCCTCATGCACTTCGCCTGTCTTGCTCCAGTACGTTCTGTCATAGCACGCGCGAAGGTAATCGCTGATGGCCCCGAGTTTGTCCTCGTACCCCAACTCGATCATTTCGAGCTGCTGCACGAAATCCCTGGACATCTCTGCATCCTTCTCGTCTTCGGAGAACCTCGGTGCGAAACTCCTCAGTATTGTGTCCCTGTCTATTCTGGTCACGTATGCCGTGTACTCGCGGTGAAAGTCGTCTCGACTGATGACTGCGGGAACAGCCTTCTCGAGCCGCGAGTCAACCTGATGTTTGACCCAGCCGCAGAGCTTGTCTCGAACGTCATGTACCCGGTTCGGGGAGATCGGGGCATTGGTCAGTAAGCCCTGAAGGTCGGCACTCGGGCTCGTGCTCGCACATTCGAGCCGAAACCCAACGATCATGGGAATGACGAGTTCCTCAGGGGCCGACAATACCGGGTCTACGAAGCGAGCCAGACCTGCCGGCAAACGCCTCCGAATCTCCTGGGTGGGCGGAGTTCCCCAGAGGCGGGTGCGCGCCGAGTCCAGGGCCGATCTCGCTTTCTCTGTGCTATTCGCGGCATGAAAGGAATCCACAATGTCGCCGCCCACTTGCCTTGATACGTATATCTCAAACACCGTCTTCTTAGGGTCGATGTCGCCACGTTCGATGAGCTTGAGCCAATTGCACAGGGTCTTCCAGAATGGAATAGCTCGGTCGGAGACGGGATTGTCACCAAGTGAACTCTTGGTCTGGACGAGTCTAGTCTCGCCATCAACCGATTGTTGTGCAACGTCGTCGAGCACCTCAAGACTGCAGTATGTCCCTACACCTGCCTGCAGAAGCAGTGCGGTAAGGCGGGTGTACTGGAGGCTGAACCCAAGGGCCTGTGCCGGGGCGACCGCGGGCACTTGCGGTGTCGCAGAAGACAAAGAGGTAGAGCCCTTCATCTCTCAGGAAAGCCGATGATCCTGTACGGACGTGACAGACCAATCACCAGCGTGTTCATTCCCTGACTGTACCAGCGCGGACTCGATGTCCTTCTGGAGCTTCGGGAATACGCCATCGGTGTAGTACCGCGACTTAATCCGCATCAGGTTGATGAAGCCCGACTGCCCCTCAACCTTCGCCCCGACGAACAGCTCCCTCAGGGCGTCATAGAAACGCTCCTGGCTCTTGTCAGCCTTCGACTCTACATTTGCCGTAATTCCGCGCCTCTAGTGTGCTTCAGCACAGGTCAGTATGCGGCCGGTTCTCCGCTCAGCATGGCTGAAGGGAGCGCCGCCCGGAGCGGCTGGACGGGTCCGAAACCCTGAGTCGCTTCGGTGGCAGGCGAACTACTTTGAACCCCGATGTCTTCTGCACCGACCGCAAGTCGGCGCAGATGGCTTTGAGGTCGCCGCGGAACTTCCGCGTATGTTCCGTTCTGTGCTTTCTGACTTCTTCAACAATCGGGTCCTTCATCAATCTACCTCCAGCAACTCATCCGGCGAGCAGACTTCCGGACAACGGTATCCTTCATCTTCGACTACCTGACGCACCTTCTCGCGCGTAAATGGGTTGTTCAGATGGGCAAAGTTCCAGGTCAGGAAGACGTCCATGCCATTGATGGCGGCGATGGCAAGGTGGAGAGCATCCTCCGGGTTTGCTTTCGGCACTGACCCGCACGCGACCATCCGCTCGGCCAACTTGCGTGCGGCATCGTCAATGTCAAGCATCCTGAGCGGCTTGACGACGCCAAGCCTCACTCTGGCTTGCTCAAGGTCCCCTCTGCCCGCCTCCTCGTACACCAGCGCCGAGACGTAGACCTCGTAACGACCGGCCAGCCTGGACCAGAATTCGCGCGTGGCTTCCTGGTGCGCAGCAATGAGAAGGTCTCGGCTGGGTCGGGCAGCGAAGTAACTGACTACCGTCGTCTCGACGTAGACTCGCTTCTTCATTCTGCCGACAGGTTAACGGGAGCCACCGGGAAGTCAAGGTCGCTACGTAAGCCCCTGAATGCTGCATGCTGTGTGCTGTATGCTTGAGGCGGCCCCTCAACCTTCGCGCCGACGAACAGCTCCCTCAGGGCGTCATAGAAACGCTCCTGGCTCTTGTCAGCTTTGGATTCCGCGTTCACTGCGATGGCAAGCCTCCAACGCTATGCGCCAACATGAGTCAGAATGTTAGTCTCGCGCCATCCATAGTCAAGCATGCGCAGCGCGCCTCGTCAGTAGCGATGGAAAGAAGGGGCCGGCGCAGGGCTGGATACCGTTGCAGAAGCAGGAACGGCGGCTGTTGCGAGTGCTGGAACGTGGGCCGGAACGGACGCTGTTTCGGAGCCGGGAATAGATGCTGTTGCGGGCGCAGGCACAAGAGCCGTTACGGTAGCAGGACCGGGTGTTGTTGCGGGTGCCGGGACAGGGGCTGGAATGGTGGCTGTTGCAGGTGCGGAAACGAGGGCTGGGACAGGTGCTGTAACAGATGCAGGAACGAGGGCAGAAACAGGCGCTGTAACAGGTGCGAGGACGAGGACCGGAACGGGTGCCGTGACAGGTGCGGAAACGAGGGCCGGGACGGGTGCCGCACAAGGGGCAAGGACTCCCCCAACCGTCTAGGGGATGGTGAGAACTCGGACAAAGCGGAAACCAGAATTCAGAGACCAGAAACCAGAACTCTCAGCAGGAGAAGGACTTGGGACACGACGGCGCGGGCGAAGTCAGAAGGCAGAAGCCAAAGGCCGAAAGTCAAAACCGGGGACGTCGAATGACGAAAGGAGGGACGTCGGGTCCAGAGAGGGCAAAAAGAACTGGATGTCTCGTGACGCTCGCCAACCTAGCGTAACTCAATTACTCTCGGTCGGTTAAGCACTTTCGGGCCGCGGATAATCAGCATATAGGGGTCGCCTGGGGGCTAGCCTTTGAAGGAGCATTCGAAGAAGCTATGAAAGGAGCTTTGTAGCGAGCTTTGAATTGAGCTTTCAGAAGAGCTTTGACGCGAGCTTTCGACTGAGCTTTGCAGCGAGCGATGCGAGGAGCGATGCGCCGAGCTTTGAGACAAGCGATGCACGATGCGATGAAGTGAGCTTTGCAGTGAGCCATTGAAGAAGCTATGAAGTGAGCTTTCGAGTTTGCTTTCTAAGGTACTTTCCAGCGAACTCTGAATCGAGCTTTCTGGCGAGCCTTCAAGGGCATTCTAGATTCAAGATTGATGATTGCAGATTGCGGATTGGCGGGCAGGATGACGATGTGTGTCGAGTTCCGGGCGGCGGGGCGGGCGCGGCCGGGTGTAAATACCAGCGGGCGCGTCAAGGACGCGCCCGCGGAATTGGGTCGTGCCGGACTAGGCTTCGGCTTTGGCCCTCGCCCTGGTCGCCGCCTCGGCGGATGCGGCAATGGCCCGAATCGTGGAGCACGAGCAGACGCCCGTCGCCCGGGACACGCCGGCGTCGAAGCCGCCTCGCCGTCGCCCGCGCAGACCATAGTCGCCAGTCGTCCGCCTCTCCGTGCCTGCTGACCGCCGGCAGTTTACCGCCGACGGCTGACAGCCTCCCCCCTGACCCTCGACACCCGACGTCGGCTGGCGGTTGAGGTCTGGACCTGCCTATCCGCACCCTGATTCCTTGACTTCGCTTGGTATCAGGCTAACATACTCGCAGACAATTGAATGGATGAACGAATCCGCGAGGTTCTACCCCTCGTAACCAAGCCGATACGCTACACCGGGGGCGAGTACAACGCCCTGTTGCGTGACCCTGATTCAGCGCGGGTAAGCTGGGTCCTGGCCATGCCCGAGGCCTATGAGCTGGGCATGTCCAATTACGGGCTCCGCATCCTCTATTCGATAATCAACCGGATTCCCGACGCGGCCTGCGAGCGCTGTTATGCGCCGTGGCCCGACTTCGGCAAGGCGCTGCAGGACAGAAGCCTGCCGCTCTACGCGCTGGAGTCGAAGCGGCCGGTGTCGGAGTTCGACATCCTCGGCCTGTCGCTGCAGAGCGAGCTCTCCTACACGAATGTCCTGTACCTGCTTGACGTTTGCCGCATCCCCTTGCGCCGCGCCGAGCGCAATACGTCTCATCCGCTGGTCGTCGCCGGCGGGCCGTGCACGGTGAACCCGCTGCCGATGGCCGATTTCATCGACGTCTTCGTGGTCGGCGATGGCGAAGAGCCGGTGCGCGAGATAACCGGGGTTGTCGCGAGCTGGGACGGACGCGACCGCGGCGAACTGCTCAAGCAACTCAGCCGGCTGGAAGGGCTGTTTGTGCCGGGGGTTACACCGACGGACAATTCAGAAACCAGAAACCAGAAACCAGAAACCAGAATTGCGGACGGATGGACGGTGCGGAGGCGAATGGTAAGCGAGCTGAAGGAAGAGGATTTTCCCTCCCCCCCGCTCGTGCCGATTTGCGAGATTACGCACGACCGCCTGACTATCGAAATGGCGCGCGGCTGCACTCGTGGCTGTCGCTTCTGCCAGGCCGGGATGATGAACCGGCCGGTGCGGCTCCGCTCGCAGGATTCGGTCGTGCGACTGGCCGAGCGGGGCATCCGCGCCTCGGGCTGGGATGAAGTGTCGCTGCTCTCGCTCTCCGCGCTCGACTACCCGGACCTGCCCGGACTCGTGACCAAGCTCAACTCGCGCCTGAAGGACCGCCGCGTGTCGATTTCACTCCCTTCGACCCGGGGCGAGGATTTTTCCAGCGAGCTGGCCCTGAGCCTGCAGGAGGTGAAGAAGGCCGGCCTG
>DATJQV010000005.1 GCA_035505375.1 bacterium
GCGTCGAACACGGTCAGCGGAACGTTCGCGTCCGAGTGAACCGATATGCCGTAACGTCCGGGATTGGACAGGACCCTGAGCCCTGCCCGCGGTACCACCGGAGCTTTGCCTTCGGCCACGCCCGGCGCCCACGGCCTGCCGGCGTCGGTGGTCTTGAGAATCGTACCGTTGCCGCCAACCGCGTAGCCCGTATCACCGCCATGAGGGAAGGTCAGGGCGTTGATGGAATTGGTGGTGACAGTGTCGAGGGTGCGCCAGAAATCCGTGTCACTCTCCGTCGCGGCGATGAAACCGCTGTCCCCGGAAATGAACGCGAGGGTGTCAAACGGCATGCAAATCCCGTGGAAGCCACCGCTAACGAAGGGAGCCCTCACCAGCGTGTCCCACGTCGGTCCAAAGGTCGACGTGAACCGGATTATGCCGAGGTTTGAAGTGAGATCTTTCCCAATCAGGTAGCCCTTGCTCGAGTTGGTAGGCGAGAAGGCTGCTCCTGACAGAGTCGCATTGGGTGCGCCGGAGGTCTGATTGGTGAATGTGTTACCGTCGATGGTTCCGAGGACCGTGCCGGCCAGACCGAAGACTACGCCATGGACGTCCGTAGTGAAACTGGCGCCGGTCGACACATCCAATTGGTGACCCACCGTGATCTTGGTCCAGGTGCTGCCGCCATCAGTGGACTTTAGCACATAGGCCTGACCGGTTGACGCCGCCCCGATCCATCCGGTCTGCCCTTTCGACGGGAACGCCACGTAGGTCAGCGGGTCAGTAACGGGAGACGTGACCTTCGTCCAGGTTGTTCCACCATCAGTGGTCTTGACGATTGCTCCCACGTCACCGACCGCAACTCCGATGTTGTCATCAGTGAAGAAGACCGCCTTCAGCCCCATCATCGTCGATGGGTTTTGGAATACCCATGTCGCACCGCCATCAGTGGTCTTGTAGACTGAGCCCCCACTCAACGGCGATGCGCCGACCGCGTACCCAACCATCGTGCCCGTCGGGAAACTCACTCCCTTCAGGTCGTCCACTGTGCCCGAGGTCATTTTCTTCCAGTCTCCGAGGGCGATTGAGCACAGCAGCGCGATGCTGCCTAACACTACTGCGTTGCGCCGACATACAACGCTCACTTTTCCTCCTTTTTCTGCCCTTCTTTGGGTCAAAGACTTCTTGTTGCCCGCGCCCTTCGCGTTCCGGCATACCGCGTACACAAACGACCGGCTTCTAGCTCCGGTTCACGCGCCGGCAAGGAAAGCCGCACGGAATACAACGGTTTAGTATACCCCCCAAGTGCTGCCTGTCAATGACCCCTGAGACTTGTCCGGGTCCGACAGCGAACTGCCGCGCACAGGGTCACGAGAGAGGGAAACTCGAATTCCGAAGTCCGAATTCCGATTGCAGCCCGAATGACCGACGGTCGAACCGGGCCGGGACGGTGCAGCGCCGTCGGCCGTTCAGGTCCGTCATTCGAGATTCGGACCTGATTCGGGCTCCGGCGCGAACGACTTCACCCATTGCCTGCATGCGCTGGACTCTGCGGTTCGCTACGGGTCGGTTCAGCGGTCGTCTCAGGCCACCGTGCTTCGGGGATGACGCTCGCAGACTAACGCTGATTGCCTTGCGTCTGCGCTGACGAATCCGGCATGCCTGCCTTGCGACAGGCCATGGCGAGGTTGCGGCGCACGACGTCCGAATTCGGGTCGAGCCGGAGCGCCTCTCTGTACTCGGCGATTGCGGAGTCGAGCCGGCCGATGCGCATCAGTGCCACCCCGAGGTCGTTCCGCGCCTTCGGCGACTCGGGCTCAAGCCGCACGACCTCGCGCAGTTCCCGGATTGCATCGGGCAGGTCTCCCTGGTCGATGAGGGCGAATGCCAGGCTCACGTGCGGCCCGGCATCATCCGGGCTGATTGCGACGGCCGCGCGGAATTGCTCGGTGGCACCTTGCTTCTCACCAGCCTGGGTCAGAGCCAGGCCGTAATGCAGGTGACCGATAACCGACCCCGGCGCTTCACGCACCATCGCCTTGGACATCGATAGCTCGTCGCGCCAGATCGGGTTGCGCCGGAGCGTCTGCACCGCGCATGCTGCCGTATACAGAAGAACCGCGCCAAGCACGACGCGGACGGTGGACTGCGTCTGATGCGACGTCGCGTACAGCGCCGCGAGCAGCATCACTGCTCCCGGTGCAGCCAGATAGAGCATCCGCCCCGCCGGCCCAAGGAAGACAAGATGCGCGAACGGCAGCAGGAACAGCACCATCCACGCATAGCCGTACCAGCCCAGGCGGACGGCTTCAGGATCAGGCCGCAGGTTCTGCATTCCTCCGACCTCTGTCCTCCGTCCTCCGTCTTCCGTCCTCCGTCTTCGGCGCCCGAGCCGAATGACCGCGTACAGCGGCAGGCCCAGAAACAGCAGCCCCAGTACTGTGTAGACCGAGAAGCCGGTGAACGGTGTGTCCGCGACATAGATAACCTTCTGATTGAATGGAAAGAGCAGGAGCTGCAACTGCTGCCCGAAGGTGTTCAGCACCTGCAGCGGTTCGGTGATTGCCTGTGACATGACCGAACTCGCGAACGGAACCCGGGCGATACCGAACCGGAGCAGGAGGTAGCAGGCAATCGGCAAGACCGCGGCCGACAGCCATGACCGGAGCTTTCGATACCGCGTCCGGTTCACGAAGAGCCACGCCGCCGCGACCGCGGCGAACACCAGCGATGATTCGAGGGCCAGCGTGCTGAGCAGCAGCGAGACACCGAACAGCACCGGCCAGACCCGCCCGCGGTCGCGCCGGCCGCGCAGCAGTGCGTAGCTTCCTGTTAGGAGGAAGAAAAGAGCGAGTAGATAGGTGCGGTTGGAGACGAACGTCACCACGCAGTTCATCGCCGGGTGGATGCCCACCAGCAACCCGCCCAGAACGGCCGGCCACACCGACCCGAACAGCTCCCAGAGCAGCAGGCACGTGAACAATACGACCGCTGCGTTGATGATGACGTTGGTCAGGTGATAGCCTGAAGGTCGGAGTCCCCAGACCTCGTGGTCGACGTAAAGGCTGAGATTGGATAGCGGCCGGTAGTAGGCGACGTCGTTCCGGCTCCGCTCCGTCTCCGGGTTGTTCCAGAACCCCCGGGCGAAGAGGTCGAGCGGGTTCGTCCGGTTCAGGGACGGGTTGTTCACAACAAGCGTGTTGTCATCCCAGACAAAGCCGTATTGGAGGGTCGGCAGGTAGAGAATCAGCGCGGCGAGCGCCGCGACTCCGAAGGCCAGATACGGTCTCCGATGCCCGGCGCTGCGCGACGGACCGGTCCCGGTCTTCTTCGGAGCCGACGTCCGGCTGGTCTGCACGTGCTATTCTAGGCCGTTACGGCGGCTCCGCAAGACGGAAAGCCGTCGCCCGGCTGCATACCGACTTGATTCAAGACCTCCGCGGTCGGATGAGCCAGACGACTAGCGCTGATTGCCCTCCAGCAGTGCCGCCGAATCCGGCATGCCTGCGGCCCGGTAGGCAGCGGCGAGATTGGCGCGCGCGCCCGCGAAGTCCGGCTTGAGCTGGAGCGCGGCTTTCAGGCAGGTGATTGCCTGCCTGAAGTCTCCGCTCTGCATGTAGGCGTACCCGAGGTTGTTCAGCGTCAGGTCCGAATTCGGGTCGAGCCGGAGGACTTCCTTATACTCAACGATTGCCGAATCGAGCTGGCCGTTGCGCATCAGGGTCACCGCGAGGTCGTTCCGCGCTTTCGGCGACTCAGGACTCAGTCGCACGACCTCGCGCAGTTCCCGGATTGCGTCCGGCAGGTCTCCCTGGTCGATCAGGGCGAAGGCGAGAGTCAGGTGCGGCTCGACGTAGTCCGGCTTGATGTTGATTGCGATCTGGTACTGCTCAATCGCCTCTTCCTTACGGCCGGTTCTGGCCAGCGCCAGACCGTAGTTGAGGTGCCCGCCGGACGACCGCGGCGCTTCCTGCACCATCGTCCGGGACAGCGACAGATCGTCGTGCCAGACCGGATTGCGCCGCAGCGTCTGCACCGCGCACGCTGCCGCATACAGAAGAACCACGCCAAGCACGACGCGGTTGGTAGACTGCCTACGGTCCGGAGTCCGGTAAAGTGCCGCCAGCAGAATCATCACGCCCGGCGCGGTCAGGTAGAGGGCTCTGCCGGCGGGCCCGAGAAAGACCATGTACGCGAACGGCAGCAGGAACAGCACCATCCACGCATAGCCGTACCAGCCCAGGCGGATGGCTCCAGGATCAGCCCGCAGGTTCTGCATTCCTCCGACCTCTGTCCTCCGTCTTCGGTGCCCGAGCCGGACCACCGCATACAGCGGCAGGCCCAGAAACAACAACCCGAGGATCGTGTACCATGAGAAGCTGGTAAACGGTCTGGCCGGCAGGTAGATGACCTTCTGGTTGAATGGGAAAAGCAGAAGCTGCAACTGCTGACCAAAGGCGTTTGCGACCAGCAGCGGGTAGGATATCGCCGGAGACATGGCCGAGCTCTGCAAAGGAACCCGGGCGACGCTGAACCGGAGCAGGAGGTACAACGTGATCGGCAAGGCGACCGCGGCTGCCCACCACCAGCGCCCTCGATACCGGGTTCGGTTTGCGAGAACCCACGCCGCGGCAATTACGGCAAAGACCAGCGACGCTTCGAGGGCCAGCGTGCTGAGCAGCAGCGAAACACCGAACAGCACCGGCCACGCCCGCCTGCGGTCGCGCCGGCCGCGCAGCAGTGCGTAGCTCCCGGTTAAGAGGAAGAAGAGCGCGAGCAGATAGGTACGGTTGGAGATAAACGTCACCACGCAGTTCATCGCCGGGTGGATGCCAACCAGCAACCCGCCCAGAACGGCCGGCCACACCGACCCAAACAACTCCCAGAGCAGCAGGCACGTGAGCAATACGACTGCCGCGTTGACGATGACGTTGGTCAGGTGATAGCCTGAAGGTCGGAGTCCCCACACTTTGCGGTCGACGTAGAGGCTGAGATTGGAGAGCGGACGGTAGTAGGCTGCCGTGTTGCCCTCGCTGGTATCCGCCTCCGGGTTGTTCCAGAATCCCTGAGTGAATATCCCGACCGGGCTGGTCCGGTCGAGGGACGGGTTATTGAGAATCAGCGGCCCATCATCCCAGACGAAGCCGTATTGGAGGGTCGGCAGGTAGAGCAGCAACGCCGCCAGCGCCGCAGCGCCGAAGACCAGCCACGGTTTCGGTCGCCCGGACCCGCGCTTGATGCCGGTCTGCGTTCTCTCCGAAGACGGTTTCCGGGTGGCCTGCACGCGCTATTCTATGCCGTTACCACGGTTCTGCAAGACGGAAAGCAGCCGCCCGGCAGCATACCGACTTGATTCAAACCACCGCGGTCGGATGAGCCAGACGCCTAGCGCTGATCGTCTTCCAACATTGCCGCCGAATCCGGCAGGCCGGCGGCCTGGTAGGCCGCGGCGAGATTGGCGCGCGCGCCCGCGAAGTCCGGCTTGAGCCGGAGCGCGGCTTTCAGGCAGGTGATTGCCTGCCTGAAGTCTCCGCTCTGCATGTAGGCATACCCGAGGTTGTTAAGCGTCATCTCCGAATTCGGTTCGAGCCGGAGCGCCTCCCTGTACTCAGCGATGGCCGAATCCAGCTCGCCATGCTGCCTGAGCATCAGCGCGAGGTCGTTCCTCACCTCCGGCGACTCAGGCCGAAGCCGTACGACCTCACGGAACTCATGAATCGCGGCCGTCAGGTCTCCCTGGTTGATCAGAGCAAAGGCAAGGGCGATGTGCGGTCCCGCGTAGTTCGAGTCGATGCTCACTGCCGAGCGGAACTGCTCAATCGCTTCTTCAGTCCGGCCATCGCCGTTCAGCGCGTTGCCGTAGTTCAGGTGGCCGCCGGCTGATTCCGGCGCTTCCAGCACCATCGCGCGGGACAGCGTAAGTTCGTCGCGCCAGACCGGGTTGCGCCGGAGCGTCTGCACCGCGCATGCCGCCGTATACAGAAGAACCGCGCCAAGCACGACGCGGCCGGTGGACTGCTTCCGATGCGGCGTCGCGTACAGCGCCGCGAGCAAAATCACTGCCCCCGGTGCGGCCAGATAGAGCATCCTCCCCGCCGGCCCAAGAAAGACAAGATGCGCGAACGGCAGCAGGAACAGCACCATCCACGCATAGCCGTACCAGCCCAGGCGGACGGCTTCAGGATCAGACCGCAAGTTCTGCATTCCTCCGACCTCCGTCCTCCGTCTTCGGCGCCCGAGCCGAATCAGCGCGTACACCGGCAGGATGAGGAACGCGAGCCCCAGAATCGTGTACGCGGAGAAGCCGGTGAACGTCTCTGTCTTGACATATATCACCTTCTGGTTGAATGGGAGGAACAGGAGCTGCAACTGCTGCCCGAAGCTGTCGACGACGCGCAGCGGCGCAGTGACCAGCCAGTGCGTAACCGAACTCTCGAACGGGACCCGGGCGATACCGAGCCGGAGCAGGAGGTAGCAGGCAATCGGCAAGACTGCCGCAGCCAGCCAGGGCCATAGTCGGCGATACTGCGTCCGGTTCACGAAGAGCCATGCCGCCGCGACCGCGGCGAACACCAGCGATGATTCGAGGGCCAGCGTGCTGAGCAGCAGCGAGACACCGAACAGCACCGGCCACGCCCGCCCGCGGTCGCGCCGGCCGCGCAGCAGTGCGTAGCTCCCTGTCAAGAGGAAGAAGAGCGCAAGCAGATAGGTACGGTTGGAGATGAACGTCACCACGCAGTTCATCGCCGGGTGGATGCCCACCAGCAACCCGCCCAGACCAGCCAGCCACACCGACCCGAACAGCTCCCAGAGCAGCAGGCACACGAGCAATACGACTGCTGAGTTGACGATGACGTTGGTCAGGTGGTAGCCTGAAGGTCGGAGTCCCCACACTTTGCGGTCGACGTAAAGGCTGAGATTGGAGAGCGGACGGTAGTAGGCCATGCCGCTCTGGCTCGGTTCCGTTTCCTGGTTGTTCCAGAACCCCTTGGCGAAGAGCTCGATCGGGTTCGTCCGGTTCAGGGACGGGTTGTTCACGACAAGCGTGTTGTCATCCCAGACAAAGCCGTATTGGAGGGTCGGCAGGTAGAGAATCAGTGCGGCGAGCGCCACGACCCCGAAGACCAGCCACGGCCTCGGTCGCCCGGCCCTGCTCTTGGTGCCGGGCTGCGTCTTCTTCGGAGCCGGTTTCCGGCTGGCCTGCACATGCTATTGTAGGCCGTTCCCGCGGCTCTGCAAGGCGCGAAGGTGCACAAGCATCAATAACCAGGCGCCAATGACCATCCAAGCCCGAAGTCGAATGACTGTGCCCTGACCGCCTTCGGGTACGGTCATCCCCTTGTTGTCCGGCCGACGGCGAAGCCTGTCGTGAGCGGCCAAAGTCCGAGACCAGGCCGGGAAACGCACGGGCAGACCGGGAGTCACTCCCGGGGTGACTACGGCATTCAGGGCCTGATAGGACGCGGTCATCAATGTGGCAATCAGTCAATGACTTAGCTCGCTGGCCAGTCCCGCGTCGAGGGCGGATTTCAACACGGGTTGCAACCGCGCACCCAAGCGCGCCTTCAGTCCAGCAGTCACCGCCGCGTGGACTCATGGCCTCAGCGACGCTGTCAGTGCTGAGTCGAGCCCGGCCTCCACTGACGAGTTCAGTTGCGTTCTCACCCGCAAGCTGACTGCGGCATCCATCTGCGCGTTCAAACGTCAGGCGACAGCCGGGTTCAGAACGTCATCGAATCGCGCAGCCACAGTGTTAGCTACTTGACCCGCAGCGACCGACTCGCATCACTCCCGGGCCACCGAAAACGGGGACAGCTCCGTTTCCGCGCATAAGAAAAGGGGCGGGTCAAAGACCCGCCCCGGTAACCGTTGGTTCGGTCTAGTGCTCGACTACCAGCTTCTGCGTTGCACTGTAACCCTCGGTCGCTACCTTCACCAGGTACACGCCCGCGTCCAGCTTCCGCAGATCCAGGTTCGCCGTTCCAGTCCGTCCAGCCGCCATCGTCTGCGCAACCACCGTACGCCCGGTCACGTCGAATACGCTCAACGTAACCAGCCCGGCACTCGGC
>DATJQV010000006.1 GCA_035505375.1 bacterium
GAGCGATGAGCATGCTGTTTTCCACCCGTAGCTGAAGGACTCGCGGCGAACTCAGACTTCCCCGCATCCGAGCCCGGCTGACGCAAGGCGCGTGCTGGCCCGCAAGTTCGCCGACTTGGCCCTCTACGGCCCCGACCGCCAATCCCTGTCCTAACTTCCCTATTCCCAATCCCCTAACCCCTATTCCCTTCCCAACCCCTCCTATGCTCCCCCCGTAGCTCCGCACATGGCTTCCGAGGTAACGACCGGAGCAACTTCCCGAGGAACGACGAGGGTTACTTCTACGGTTACTTCCACCGCTACTTCTTCCGCTACTTCGCGAGCAACGACCAGAGTTCCTTGTCCGGTTCCTTGCCGGGTAACAGGTCGGGTTCAATCCCGGGTTCCTTGCCGAGTTACAGTCGGCTTTCCCGTCAGAGTTCCTTCCCGGATTACTCTGCACGTAACCTCGAGACCAACCTGCAGGGCTTCTTGGAGAGCTACGAGGAGAGCTGCGACACGCGTCGCGGTCCAAGCTGCAACCAGTCCGGCTTCGCGCGTCCCGGGACTGGTGACTCAAGAACCTGCACCGGGCTTCACCAGAAAGGCGCAAGGACACTAGGAAGGTTAGGATCGCGGGTGGCCATGTCCGCCCGGTGTCTTGGTGCCCTGGTGGCGCGACTTCGAGTCTGGTGAGTTAGATGCGATTTGACAACGGTCTTGCGGATATTAGAATTCCCGCCACATGGAATCGGGATCCCTTCCGCTGGTCGTAAAGGCGCGAGACGCCGGCGTGCCTTCTCCGCCTTGACACACATGGCTTCAAGTGCTGTCGCCCCGAACTACCCGGACATTGTCCCCGGAGCTGCACAATCCCGGCTCCAATGCCCTGAGGGTTCCCTGAGCCGGGGCCGATGAAACCAAAGTCGGCGAAGGGCTCCGGGCGTTTCGCAGTCGCCGCCGGGCTGTTCCTGGTGGTCGTCGTATCGGCGCTGGCGTTCAGCGGCCTTCTGGACAAACTGCTCCTCGCCGCGGTCTCGCTGATGAAGGGCAGCGCCCCGGCCCCGCACACGCTCAACCGAGTCCGTCTCAGCTTCGCGTTCGTCCTGCTCTGCGGCGGCCTGCCGCTCACCCTTGGTTCCCTGACGCCCGCGAGCTGGTTCGCGTCCGCGGGGCGAATCCTGAAGGAGCGCTACGTGCTCGTGGCGGCGATGGCCGTCCTGATCCTGTTGTGGCTGCCGCCATTGCTGCTCGGGCGCAGCGCAATCATGGCCGGACACCGGTACTGGTGGCTCGACGACGACGCAATGATCTCGATGCGGTATGCCCGGAATCTGGCGGCCGGCGCAGGGCTGGTCTGGAATCCCGGCATGCGGGTCGAAGGCTACAGCAACTTACTGTGGACCCTGTTCATGGCCCTGGTCCACTTCCTCCGTGTCCCGGCCGCGATGACCTCTCTGGTCGTGCTGTTGGCCAACCTGGTCCTGGCCGCGGCCACGGTACCGGTAATTATCCGGCTGGTGCGCTTGCTGGGCGGCGGCGCGCTTGCGACCGCCGCGTCGCTGGCCGGCTATGTGCTTTGCCAGGACACGATGTACTGGGCCACGTCGGGCGGCGAGAGCATCCTGCTCATGCTGCTGTTCCTGTGGGCTGCGTGTCGCATCCTGCATGAATCGAAACTCGACCGTCCCCGTCCGGCCACGTACCTGCTCATCGCGGTCATGTCCCTGGTCCGGGCCGATGCCGTCGTGCTCGGCTGTCTGTTGGGCGCGCTCGCTCTCGTTCTCACCCGGAATCGGCGGTCTGTGCTCCTCTATTTCGGCCTGTCGCTCCTGCTGCCCGCGCTCCACGAGCTGTTCCGGCTCTACTACTATCATGCGCTCCTGCCCAATACTGCCTACCTGAAGACCGAGCACTGGCCCGGTCGGACCAGGGCCGGCCTGCTCTACACCCGACAATTCATCACCCACTACCCGCTCGTGATAGCGCTGGCCGTGGCCGGCGCGCTCGGGCGGTCACGGCAGGCGCTGCGCGCATGCGTGGCCGTGTTTCTCATCTACGTGGCCTATATCACATACCTTGGCGGCGATACCCTGTACCATTTCCGGTTCCTGGTGCCGGTCCTGCCCCTGGTCACGGTGCTGGCGTTCGTGGGCATCCAGCGCCTGCGCCCGCCGTTGAGGCTGACGCTCGTCATCCTCGGCCTCGTGACCACGCCGCTCATCGCCTTCAACTACGCCGACTATCTGAGGCACGACAAGGACGAAGCCGACTATGTCCGCATCGGCCTCCTGCTGAAGCAGAACACACAGCCCACGGCCCGGGTCGCTGATTTCCAGGCAGGCACGACTATCTACTTCTCCGAGCGTTACGGCATCGATCTGCTGGGCAAATCGGATTCCCACATTGCGCACATGCCGGTCGCGTCCAACGGCCGGAAGCCCGGTCTCAACAAGTTCGATTTCGACTATTCGCTGGGCGTGCTCAAGCCGGATCTGGTGGTCACCAATTTCAAACTTCCGGTCACTGAGGACTCGATGCGCAGGGCGTCGGTCGGTGACTGGGCCTATCACGGGCAGCTCTATTTCAACCCCGTGTTCCGCGAGCACTACCTGCCCAACCCGGTCGCCGTTGAAACCCGGCGCACGATTTTCGCCGCTGACTGGTCGCCGGAACGTGATCGCATCAACGACTGGAAAGACTTGTCGGCCGAAGCCCCACGTCGTCCCTAATCGCCCGGCCGCTGCCCCGCGCGACAAGGCCCGAAGCGAGCCGTCCGGTTGCGGCCGTGGGCGCTTCCCGCCCCGATTTATCTTGACACAGTAGGGCCGTAAGTTACTATGACACGCTGGATGCCGCGAGGCCTGGCATCCGGCATGAAGCATGAGGTCTCGAGAATGCTTGTGGTCGGTCAGGAAGTCTATGAGTCAGGTCTGTATGTCCTACGTGCCCGCACCCGTAGTTCCGTAACGAGCCCCAAGCGCAAACCTGTCCGGAGGCAGACATATGGGAAAGCGCGTGTTTGTGGGGAACCTTCCCTTCAGCGCGACCGAGGACCAGCTGCGCGAGCTGTTTGCCCAGCACGGCGACGTGGTCTCGGCGGAGATAGTCAAGGACAAGTTCACCGAGCGTTCCCGCGGATTCGCATTCGTGGAAATGGCGACGGATGAGGCGGCGGCAGCGGCCGTTTCCGCCCTCAATCAATACCAGATGGACGGCCGTCCGCTGACCGTGAACGAGGCCCGCGCCCGCACCGAGAGTCGCGGCCCGCGCGGCGGTGGACGCCGTGGCGGTGATGAAGGCGGCAATCGCTGGTAGCGCTGTTCTTGCAGACTTCGGGCGGGCGTCAAGCCCGCCCGTCGCTTTTGTCAGGTGCCGATACGGGAGAGAATGACCGCGAAAACCATCGCCGCGCCGATAGCGGCGGTCCAGCCGATGAAGGTCCCCATGACGCAGCCCGCATCGTGGTTGTAGGTCCTCAGGACAACGGCGTGCGAGAGCTTGACCCGGACCGTGTCGTCCGGCATGACGTAGACCCAGTTCGTCCCAGCCCGGACCGGGCCGGCCTCATAGCTTGAGAGCAGGCCGGGCTCGTCGGGGATTGCCCCGAGCCTCCGCAGCCCGTCCCAGAACTGGTCCGGGGCCTGGTCGCACGCGGCCTCGTAGACTTTCCTGGGCGGAAACAAGCTGACGAAGTGCTTGCCCGGTGCAGCCTCGACCACGGTCGGCGCAACGGTCATCTCCACCGAGACGGCGTCGAGATAGACGTGGTCGGGCAGGGAATCGGTCTCAATCGACACGTAGCCGACCGAGGCCGCGCGCGCCGTGGCCACGGCGAAAAGAAGGAGAGCAGCAAATAGCTTCATCAGCGGGTGGCCGGAAGCATACTTGGCGACACTCCGCGGGTCAAACAATCCGCTCAGGAAAGGACAAAGTCATAAGCACAAAGGACTAAACAACGAGGAAAGGACGAAGTGCGAAGGACGAGACTGGCTTGTTACTTTCCTCATTGCTTTGTCCTTACGACTTTGTCCTTTGTCCTTTGGCACGACGGCACTGACATGACGTTGACAGCGCTGGCCTGAACCGTATGATGGACGGTGAATCGCAGGAAGCGTGCCGCTGCCGCGCCTCTGGCGCCAGCCGGCCCAACCGAAAGGCATTACTATGAGTGATTCAATTGGTTTCCTCTTCCCCGGCCAAGGCTCTCAGTTCGTGGGCATGGGTGCCGACCTCTACTCGAAGTTCGGGCCGGCCCGCGACGTGTATGACCGCGCCGAGCAGGCGCTCGAAATGCCCATCAAGAAGCTGTCGTTTGAGGGTCCTGAAGACGAACTGCGCCAGACCCGCTACACCCAGCCCGCGATTCTGACCCATTCGCTCGCGGCGCTGGCCGTCCTGCCGAAGACCAGCCCGGCCATGGCTGCCGGCCACAGCCTCGGCGAGTATCCGGCGCTCTACGCTGCAGGAGTGCTCGACTTTGACTCGGTAATGAAGCTCGTGAAGCGCCGCGGCGCGCTCATGTATGCCGAAGGAGAGAAGAACCCCGGGACTATGGCCGCCATCATCGGCATGGAGGCAGCCGCGGTCGAGCAACTCTGCAAAGACGCAGGCGGAATAGTCGTGCCTGCGAACTACAACGAGCCCAGGCAGACGGTCATCTCCGGCGAGGTTCCGGCGGTCAAAGCTGCGGCCGAGCTGGCCAAGACCCGCGGCGCGCTCAAGGCCGTGCTCCTGCCGGTATCCGGGGCATTCCATTCGCCCCTGCTCAAGGAGTCGGCGGCAGAGTTCGCCGAATTTCTGGGAGGCTTCGAAATCCGCACGCCGTCTTTCCCGGTCATCGCCAATGTAACCGGTCAGCCGGTCACGACCGCTGAGCAGGTACGCGACTGCCTGACAAAGCAGCTCATATCGCCGGTCCGTTGGGTCGCGACTATCAATAGCGCGAAGGCCCTCGGCTGCAAACGATTCCTCGAAGTCGGCCCGGGCAACGTGCTCGCCGGCCTTGCCCGCAGGATTGACCGCGAACTTGTGGTCTCACCGGCAGGCAAAGTGGCGGACGTGGAAGCACTGACCGCCGCCGCAGGATAGGAGTAGACAGTGGACTGGAGACTCCTTGCCACAACCTTCGGTTCGGTCTTTCTGGCCGAACTTGGCGACAAGACCCAACTCGCCACGCTCTGCTTTGCCACGGGTAAGAATACGTTCAGCCCCGTCTTCATTGGCAGTTCGGCTGCACTGGTCACCAGTTCTCTCATCGCCTGCCTGGTAGGTAGCGAACTGACAAAGGTGCTGCCGGTTCGCTGGGTTCATCTTGGAGCCGGAATCCTGTTCATCGTTATCGGAGCGCTGCTAGTGGCAAGGAGCGTTCGCTCTGCCTGAATCGGAGGAACCGGAATTGAACCGCCAAGACGCCAAGAACGCCAAGTGGTCAGAAAAGGAACCCTACCACAAAGACACCAAGACACGAAGGTCCGGACGTACAGGAACAGACCAAGACTCTGCTGCTGCTACTCGGATGCTCTTTGTGCCTTTGTGCCCTAGTGGTGAAATCCGCGTCCGGTTCCCCGGATGAAGCTGAAGGCCAGACCCGAGGACTTCCAGGTCGAGGAACGCCTCAGGCTGAGGCTCAAGCGCGCCGGCGCGTACTCAATCTACCGCCTTGAGAAGCGCTTCTGGAACACGCTCGATGTCATCACCCATCTTGAGCAACGCCACGGGCTGAGGAAGCTGAGCCGCGCCGGTCTGAAGGACCGCTACGCGCAGTCAGTCCAGTTTCTCTCCATTCCGGGCCGCGGGCCGAAGCAGGTAATCGAAAAGAACTACACGCTCAGGCTGGCGGGGATGGCCGACGAGCCGGTCAGTCGTGACGTTCTGCTCGGGAACACGTTTCGGGTGACGCTGCGTGCCCTGACCGACGACGAGGCATCGGCAATCCTCACCGCGCTGCCCAAGGTCAACCGATTCGGGTTTCCCAACTACTATGACGAGCAGCGTCTTGGCTCGGCCCGCCACGGCCAGGGCTTCATCGCCCGTCGCCTGATCGCCGGGCACTTCAACGGCGCTCTGCGGCTCTGGCTGGGCACGCCGTCGGGAGCTGACGATGCGCAGACGCGACGCCGCAAAGCCGGAATTGAGGAACACTGGGGCGACTGGCCGCGGATTCTACAACTCGCCCCGCCAGAAGGGCAACCGGCCATCAAGCATCTGAGCATCAGCCCCAAGGACTTCAAAGGAACGGTCTACCTCATCCCTCGCAACCTGCTCGAGCTCTTCGTGAACGCGTATCAGGGATGGCTCTGGAACGAAATCATGGCCGCGCTGCTGGCGGAAATGAAGGCTGCACCCCGACAGCTCGAATACTCGCTCGGAACTCTTGCCTTCTACGACGAGCTGAGTCCGACCGACGCGAAGTTTCTCTCGAAGCTGGTTATCCCGGCGCCGGGTCCGGATGCGGAGTTTGCCAGCGAACGGGCAGCGCGGGCTACGAACCAGGTCCTTGCCCGTGAAGGTCTGTCCCTCGACCAACTGGAACTGAAGCTGCGCATCCGCGGTGTGTTCTTCAAGGCATACCCACGCAAGGCCGTGGTCACTCCCGAGCACCTGAAAGCGTCGTCGCCCGAACCCGACGACCTCTACCCCGGCCGCAAGAAGCTCTTGCTCTCGTTTTTCCTGCCACCCGGCTCGTACGCGACGATGCTGATCAAGCGCCTGTCGCTGCTGTAGACAAGGGATCAAGGGATCGAGGGATAGAGCGATCGGATTTCACGGGCCAAAGGACAAAGTGGCAAGGACAAAGGACCAAGCAAGCACGAAAGGAACAAGTCCCAAATCCGCGTTAGGACTTTGTGCTTTCCTCCTTGCTTTGTCCTTTGTGCTTTGTCCTTTGTACTTGAACGCCGCGTCCGTGCCCGGCAGCATCAACATCGACCCGCGCCTCAACTGGTACACGCTGGAGTCCGACCACTTCGACGTTCACTTCTCCTGCCGCGGCCGACCGGATAGCTCATCGCTCCAACTGGCACGAGAGGTCTCAAGCATCGCTGAAGAGGTCCACGCCACCATTACGCCTGTCGTTGGCTGGGTACCGCGGGCAAGGACCCAGATCGTCATCGCCGACTTCTACGACTACTCAAACGGCTGGGCCGCGCCATTCCCGAACAACACCATCACCATCATCCCGACGCCGCCCGGCGGCAGCAAGACGAACGAGGGCGACTGGCTGCGCATACTCATCCTGCACGAATACTCGCACATCCTGCAGATAGACCGCGTCGCCGGCGTGATGGCCGGACTACGAAAGGTGTTCGGCCGCATCAGCATGCCGAACGCGCTTGCGCCCGCCTGGCTGAATGAAGGCTACGCGGTCTACAACGAGACGAGGTTCACGGACTTCGGCCGCCTGCGCGGCACCGAGTACGACATGATGGCGCGTGCGGCTGCGGATTCCAACCGATGGTTGCCCGTTGACCGTTGTGGCAACTACGATCTTCAGCGCTACCCCGACGGTGACGCTCCATATCTCTACGGCTCCCTGCTCCACGGGTACGTCGTCAAAGCCGCGAAAACGGGGACTGTACCGCGCGTCCTCGCGCTCCGAGGGACTGTCCCCGCTTTCGCCGACTCATCCATCTGGGACCGGTACAACCGCGAGCGTTCCGCTGGTCTCCCCTACCTCGAGAACTTCTACGCGCAACAGACATTGGGCCAGAGCATCTACCATGCGTGGAGCGAAACCCAGGCGGAAAAGATGAAGCCCGAAGCCCCATCTTCATCCTTCATCCTTCATCCCTCATCCTCTCTTCGGCGCCTCACGCACGAGGGCTATTCGACCAGCTCTCCCCTCTGGTCGCGCTCCGGGGCGGCGCTCTTCTACGTATCGAAGACCGACGAGGAATACCCGTCAATCAGGATGCTCGACACCGCAACCGGACAGGTGACCGTGCTGCATCGAGGCCTTGTGACCGGAAACCTGTCGCTCTCTCCTGACGGCCGCCAACTGGCATTCGCCGAGCTGAACCTTGAGGGCAACTACTACGAGTATGAGGACATCTTCACCCTCGACCTCCAGTTTGGCGTCGTCCATCAGCTTACGCACGGCCAGCGTGCCCGCGACCCCGACTTCGCCCCGGACACATCCCTGCTGGTCTTTGTCTCCAATGACCGAGGCCAGAACGACCTGAAGCTGCTCGACCTCGCCACGGGCAAGGTGTCCCGGCTTACGGAAACTGATGACCACACGGCCTATAGCAGCCCGCGCTTCTCACCGGGCGGCAAGTGGATCGCGGTCGCAGCCCTTCGCCCCGGCGGCTACACGGACATCGAGCTGATTGACCGCCGCACCGGCTGGACGATTTCCGTTACCCACGACCGCGCCAATAACATGTCTCCCGCGTGGTCGAGAACCGGCAGGCTCCTGTTCTTTGTCTCGGACCGCTCGGGTGTGTTCAACCTGTACGCCTACCACCTTGCGACCGGCCGGACCTTCGCGGTCACCAATGTCCAGTATGGTGTATTCGAGCCGGCGATTTCCCCTGATAACCGCTGGATTGCGGTCACGAGCTATTCAGCCTCGGGCTATGACATCAGCACCACCGACTTTCGCTCCGCAGAGTGGCAGCTCGCCCCGGAATTCAAGGATACTCTGCCAAGGGACATGACCGAATTGTCCGACAATTCGGATCGTGTCCCGACCCGAGCCGAGGGCATGTCCCCAGCTACCACCCACGCGCCCCAGCTCTACTACTACAACCCGTTTCCGGGCCTCCTTCCCGCCTTCTGGCTGCCCTGGCTGACGCTCGCCAATCGCCAATCGCCATTCGCCATTCGCCAATCGCTGGAAGTCGGCGCGTTCACGCTCGGCTGGGACGCCCTCCAATTCCACCAGTACCAACTGACGGCCGGGTATAGGTTCAGTCATTCTTCACCCTTCCTTTCCGCTGCCTACACTTTGAGCCGCTATCGCCCGTTCATCAGCGCCGCCGCCGACATCGACCAACACCAGCAGCAGGGCAACCTCGGCCTCGAACTCGCGTACATGGCCACCAGGCACTCCAACTGGTTGGACTTAGGCCTGACGGCGCTAAGGGACATGACCGCACTGTCGGACAGGGGCTCCTGCCAATCGTCTGACGATTCGGATCGTGTCCCGAGCGGACTATCAACGCATGCTGACCTTGACTGGACCTACTCCGACGCCCATCAGTACCGGTTCGACGTCGCGCCGGTCGAGGGCCGTGTCATCGGCCTGCACGCGGACGCACAGCAGAAGGCGTTACTGTCCGACAAGGACCTTGTCCGGGTGCTCGGCTATTGGTATCAGTACTTCGGGAATGCGCCGCAGACGTGGAGCCTGCGTTCCAAGCTGGTCGTTGGTACTGCTTTTGAAAGAGCTGCACCTGACGCCTTCGAACTCGACAACGAACCGGGGCTGCTCGGCGTGCGGGGCTACGCATCAGAATCAGAGCCGGCGTCCACGGTACTCACGGCTGGACTCCAATTCCGTGCTCCGCTCTGGTGGGTCGAACGCGGCATCGGCACGGGCCCGCTGTTCCTTCAGAACATCAACGCCGCCGCCTTCGCCGACTTCGGCCTCACCTCAGCCCGGCCCGCCCCTGCAAACTGCAACCTGCAAACTGCAGACTCGGGCCCGTCACGCGCCCGCATCGGCGTCGGCGCCGAACTCCGCGCCGATGTCATCCTCTCCCACCTTCTGCCCGTGAGCTTCACTGCCGGCTGCGGCTTTGGCCTCCACTGTCCGACAGGGGCCGCTGTGGCCAACCCGCTCTGGTCCTATCGTCTGTACTTCGGTGTATCAAGCTCGATGCTGGCAGGAATTCTCGAATCGCCACTAGCCACTCGTCAATCGCAAATCCCTTCCGGCCTCCGCCACCTCCCCGAAGCTCTCTAACCGCACCTAGCTCGCGCCAATCTCCACTGCGATTGACAGCCGGATTCAGAGGCCCAGAATCATCGCGCCATGAGGATGTGGCGGTGGAGTGCTGCCCTTCTGCTGGGCGCGGCGGCGGTGGCCTGTGCTGGCAGGCCGTCGTTCCAAGAGCAGGCGACGGTCCAGAAGTCGCTCGCGCGGGCGCACGATGCAGAGCTTGACTCACGGAATTCCAGACTGACAATGTGGCAGAGGTAGCGGATGAAATTCCTTGCCGCCGTGCTCTTGGGCCTCGTACTGGCATCCTTGGTGTTTGCACGCCAGCCAGTATTGGGCCAGTACCGCGCCGTGCAAGAGTCGCTGCGGACGGTGCCGCCCAAGATGAGGATGGAGTGGCTGCACGAGCACGCCGAAGGACGGAGGACGGAAGACGGAAGACCGAGGACGATGTCTGACTCGGGCTCGGGTTTGAGGCTTGTCGGCAAATGGGGCAGGGGGCCGGCGGCTGAGGTCACTGGCAAAGATACCTTGGTCGTGCTGACGCTTGGCAGCGAAGTAGCGCTGCTCAACTTCGCCCAGCCGGACAGTCCGCGAGTACTATCGGAGATTCAGTTCCCATCGCTTACGGCGCAGTCTTACCTTGAGGATTCGCTGCTTTACACCAGTAGCAATGCTGACCTTGAGATTTGGAGCATCGCCAACCCGACGCAGCCGGTCAAACGCGGCCAGCTTCTCGGAGCGGTTGGAGACTTCTGGATACGGGATACCTTCCTGTTCTACATCCGCAGCGATACGTTCCACGTCCTCAGCATTGCCAATCCAGCCAATCTGCACGAGCTAGGTTTCTGCATTGAGGCGGGCTCAGTCACGACCGGCTCGGGTAACACGGTGGTTGTCTGCCAGAGCGGAGGCTTCGCATTCGTGGATGTATCGAATCCAGCCAGTCCACATCAAGTTGGCACGTATGCCTGCGGCCGCACGCTCACGGCCACCGCTAGAGGAAGTCTGGTCTGTGCCAGCTACGCGGAGACCGGCGAACCTTATACGCCTCACTTCATCACGCTGGACATCTCGACGCCGAGCGCGCCGCAGCTTCTTGCCAACCGGAGCAACCTCGGCGGCTACGATATCTTCCTTGATGGTCCGCTCGCCTTCGTTTCGGGTGATGGCGACGTTGGACTACCATTCCAGATATTCAGCATTGCCGACTCAGCGCACCCGGCTTTCATTGACTCTTGCCGGACCACGAACAGGTATCCTTATGGCGTCTGGGAGAGCGCCAGTCTGAACCGGGCGCTGGTGGCTGACGAGTGCGACGGCTTGGCCATTGTTGACGTTTCCAACCTAAACAACCCGGTGCTGGACACATGGGCGCTCTCAGCGGGGTGGGCTATGGACGTGCATGTTGACGGGCAGCACTGCTATGTCGCTGATTTCTTGTCAGGCTTGCGACTGCTCGACTTGTCCGACCCGACCCGACCGATTTGCATCTCGGGGCTCGACACAGTCATGGTGGATGAGGTGTGCAATACTGCCACAGCACGCGACAGCTTCGTGTTCATGGGCTGGTGGCCTAGCCCCTACCTCCGAGTGGTTTCCGTCGCCGACCCTCGTCACCCAGAAATCGTCGCCGGGTGCTCCGTGGAAGGTTTCCCCCAGCATGTTATCCTTCGTGACAGCTTCATCTACGTGGCGATGGACTACGGGTTCCAGGTGGTCAATGTCGCCCGTCCACGCGCTCCGGTAGTCGTAGGAGAATGCGGACTACCGGACATGACCGAAGGCTATGGGATGGTCATTTTGGACACGCTGGCATTCGTGTCCACCGGTGTCTCCGGCCTGCAGGTCGTCAACATCGCGCGGGCGGACAGCCCGGCAATAATCGGCACGCTGACCCCGCCCAGCGGGGCCTGCGGCGTCGCGGTGATAGACACGTTCGCGTACATCGTTTCCGGCAATCTCTGCGTCGCCAGTGTTGCTAACCCAGGTTCACCATACTTGATTGACAGTGTGGTGCTACCAACGTTCGGATGGTCGGTGACGGCTACCGATTCGTTGCTCTTCGTCGGCAGCAACGGGCATATCTATGGCCACCCTGGCAATGATATCCGTCTTCTCGACATCAGAAATCCGGTCAGGCCAGTGCTAATCGGTTCACTGGAAGCACCCGATGCGGTTACCCGGCTGGATTGGGTTGAATCTCACCTGTATGCAGCGTGCTACGACGCAGGAGTGCTGGTAGCGGAAACGGCTGCGGTCGGCATCCAGGAGGTAAAGAGTGCGGCGACACTGCGGCGTGAACTCCGCGTAATGCCAAATCCTGCTGTCGGCCTTGCACGCATCTGGTTCGGCGAAGCACTGAACGGAGAGAGCGTACTAAGGATCTATGATGTCTCGGGCAGACGAATGTTGGAGAAATCAATCAGTAAGGAGACCGTATCTACCGAGCTAAACTTGGGTCGACTGAGTTCAGGGTTGTACTTCATGCGAGTAGAGACCAAGAATGGAGTTCTGGAAAGCAAGCTACTCAAACAATAAAAGAAGGAGTCGGGTATGAAACGCATGATAGCTCTACTGCTTGTCATCGGGCTGTCGACGGCGGCGTTAGGAGCGGCCAAAGCGTACGACGTGACACCATTCGGAAATAGTGTTGGGGGATTTCGGGGACACAATACTTGGGGATTTCGGGGACACAATACTTAATTACCTTTGACTTTCGGACGGCGTCGCGTATGCTCGGGCATGGCGAGAATAGCGCGAGTGGTTGCGGCGCAGGTGCCCCACCATGTCGTCCAGCGTGGGAACCGGCGCCAGCCGGTCTTCTTCAGCACAGCCGACTACAAGGCGTATCTGCGAATGATGGCCGCATGGTGCGGGCAGGAGAAAGTCGAGATCTGGGCGTACTGCCTGATGCCCAACCATGTGCACCTCGTAGCAGTACCTGATACCGAACAAGGTCTTGCCCGAGCGATCGGCGAGGCCCACCGTCGGTACACAGTCCGAGTGAATTAGCGTGAGAACTGGCGCGGTTACCTCTGGCAGGGACGTTTCTCATCATACCCGCTCGATGAGCAGTACCTGCTGGCAGCGGTCCGCTACGTAGAACTGAATCCGGTGCGGGCCGGTCTGGTCGAGCGGCCATGGCAGTATCCCTGGTCCAGCGCGGCGGCTCATGTACGGGGTCGCGACGATACACTGGTGAAGGTGAAGCCGATGCTGAACCGGGTAGAGGACTGGCGCGAGTATCTCAGTGGCGAGTAGGACAGCACCGACCTGGAACTTATCCGACGTCACGCGCGCAACGGCCGTCCCTTGGGGAACAGCGACTTTGTAGAATCGCTCGAGGTCAGGACTGGCCGAACCCTGGTTCCACTCAAGCGCGGACCCAAGCCGCGGCAACGGACTTGAGATAAGTACTGTGTCCCCGAAATAGAGACGGTAAGCGAAGAGGCGCAGTTATGCCTGCGTGGTCCACTTCTGTGCCATGACGGCTGAGAACTAGTGCCTCAGTAAGAAGGTGGTCCTGACCTAATAGGTCTGCTCCGAGTCCGTCGAGAGAACGCTGCCCGCGGAAACGCGGGCAGCCTCTCTTGATTCCACACCGGCCGGGACAAGAGCCGGGCGGAGGCTTGCGTCAGCGGAACTTGCATCTTGGCAAAGGCAGTGCCAGAGGCTGGGCCAAAGGCATCTCCAGAGTCATTACCAGAGGCCCTGCTGGAGACACTGGGAGAGGCATTGCCAGAGATTCTGCCGAAGCCATTGGGAGAGACTTTGCTAGAGGTTCTGCCAAAGGAATTACCATAGGCATTGCCAGAGGCAATACCAGAGACCGTGGGAAAGCCATTACCAGAGACACTGCCAAAGCTATTGGGGAAGGCTCGACCAAAGGCTCTGCCAGAGGCAATAGCAGAGGCTGTGCCGGAGGCATTGCCCGAGGCTCTGCCAAAGGCTTTGGGAAAGGTACTGCCAAAGGTATGGGCAGAGCATCCCCCAGACCGGCCCTCGGGTGGTCAATCTGCTATTCTACCAAAGTCACCTGCACGTTCTGGCTCTTTCAAACGTATCTATGTATGGGGACACGTCTTGATTGGGGCGCCACGCCTCTCTGCGCGCCTAAATTGCTGAGATAGAACGCGTTAGGTCGCGAGGCTGACCGTAGAACACGCTTTCGGAATCGCTCTGGGAACCGTTCCGGGAACGGTTCGGGAGGCGGTTCGGAAGGCCTCTTGGGACGGGACTTGCATGGCGATTCTGGCCCTGATTTGCGGCACGAGACGGGCGGCGACTTCCGAGTTGATTCGCGCTTGCGTGGGCAGGGCTACTCTCCTGCCGATTCGGACGGAGGTTTGCTGGCCGAATCCGGAAGGCACCCTCGGCGTGACTGCCGACGTGAATCGCGATGTGGTTCTCGCGGCGACTTCGAGAGCGAATTCACCCGCGATTCGCACGTTCCCGCTGCCCGCTGCAAGGCAGAGCACGGGCTACAGGTCCAACCTGTGCTCGGGAGAGAGCAATTGGTACACTAGTAGAGCAGCGCCCAGGATGGCGGATTCGGACTTGCTTGCAGGAAAACTGAGCGGAGAGCTCCAGCAGTCGCGACGTCGGCTACGTTTGTCGCCGGCCTTCAATCACCGACAGGTACTGCGGCTAGAGGTCTTTTCTTCTCGCGCGCCAGCGCCGGACGATACGGTCCACGTCCATATCCTTGATACCGTTCGACCACCACTTGGCGAACTCGACGTCCGAGCTCATCGGCTTCGGGGCCGGGCAGTCGATCATTACCCGCGTCGGCAGAGCCACGCAGTCACCGAGAATCAACGCCTCACCGGTCCGTAGCGACGGCAGCATGTCCATGAGTCCGGAAAGCGCATCCGGCACCAGCTTGCGGACATAAGCCTGATCGTCCGGGTTGGTGAGCCGCATGGCAATGAAGCTGTTGCACTGGGAGAGCACGGTTTCGGACAGCTCCTTTGGGCGCTGGCTGACGATGATGGTGCCGACACCGTACTTGCGGCCTTCCTTGGTTATCCGCTCGATAGCCGCCTTGGCCGCCTGCAGACGGAAGTCGTTGCGGTTGGGCACATAGTTGTGCGCCTCTTCCAGGACAAGCAGTATCGGGAAGCGCTCGCGCTCGGGATTCCACAGGTTGAATTCGAACACGATGCGCGAAACCACCGCCGCCACCACCCCGACCGCGTCGGAGGGAACGCCGCTCAGGTCGATACATGCCATCCTGCTGCCGGTGTCGATAGACAGGAAATCACGGAGCAGTTGCACGAAGCTGTCGTTGGTGGTGTATTGAGTCGGCGTGAACATGAACTTGAACCGCGGGTCGCTCACCTTGCTGTCGAGGCGGATGAGGAATTTGTCGAACTCGCCGTACAGCGGCCCCGGCACCATCGTGCCGTCGGCATCCGGAACCATCTGGATGTTCCAGTTCCTGATGGTGTCCAGCAGGTCATCGAGGTCGAAAAAGATGGGTGAGTCCGCGGTAACACGCTCGCCCTTACGCAGCCGGTCACTTCCGACTGTGCCTTCACGCGCCCGCACCAGCGCGTCGCGCAGCACCGTCATCTGGTTCTTGGCCGAGAACTCGGCCTGGTCAACGGTCAGGTCCTGAAACTCCTCAAAGCTGAGCAGCCAGTACGGCAGTTCGACCTTGTCCGGGTCTATCCGCGTGACGTTATCCGGGAACGCCGAGGCGTATTCACCGTGGAGGTCGAGAACAACGATGTGCGTGTCCGGGTATCGGCGTATCGCCTGTTGCAGAATCGAGACGACAGTGCAGGACTTGCCGCAACCGGTGCTGCCGACCACGGCGACATGTTGTCCGAAGAAGTGGTCGACATTTATGTAGGCACGCTGGTCCTCGGCCTGTGTCGGATGGCCGAACGAGAACTGGTATTCACTGTACTCGGAGAAGATGCCCTTCAGCTCGTCATGGGTCACCATGCTGACCGGTTGGCCCACCGTCGGATAAATGGCGACGCCACGAATGAAGCTACGGTCCGAACCCATGGACCCAATGAGTATGCAGTCCGCGAATCTCCGTCCGACCGGCACGCAACCATCTGCCTGCGGAGTCTGCGGCACGTGGACACGGTCCATGCTGATTGACGAGACCAGACCAATGACGTTTCGGTCGCGGACCGCGATCTTGATATGCGACCCCGGCTGCCCGGGGTAGTAGTCCCCGACCAGTGGAACGGTCGTATCAACGTGCAACTCAACGAGCACCCGTTCGCCGTTCACTTCGACGACATGCCCAATGTCGATATCACCAGTTGCTGTCATGCTTCATCACTCCTTTGCAGCAGACGAGCCGACGCGTCTGCGCCGGCCCGGGAAACACTCCTGACGTACGCACGGCCCCCGAACCGGCTTTGCGCCGGCCAGGAGGGCGAGGACGTAACCAGTCACGCGTGTAACAATAGCGGGTCCGACAGAAGAAGGCAAGGTTGAGGTTGAGGTTGAGATCAAGGTTGAGGCTGAGGTTGAGGTTAAGGTCAAGGCGAGGAACGTGCGCTCCTCCGGGTCTCGACCTCAACCTTGACCTCAGCCTGTCTCCGCTGGTTGACTGAACCGCGATTTGCCCTAACATCAACCGTGAGCGCATACCGTGAACCGTACCCCGTGCACCGTAAGCAGTGCGCGGAAGAACGGCGTACGGTATACGGAAAACGGTAAACGGAAATGCGCATCGTCGGCTTCACTGAGACGTCGCTGCTTGACTGGCACGGCCGGATCGCCGCCGTCCTCTGGATCGGCGGCTGCGATTACTCATGCCCGTTCTGCCACAACGCACGGATCGCCAACGACGAGCCGGCGCTGGCCGAGGTGCCTTGGGACGAAATCGCCCGGACCCTCCGCCGCAAACGCGACTGGTATGACGGGGTTGTCCTCACGGGCGGCGAACCGCTCATGCATCCGGAAGTCTTCGAACTATGTCGGCTTCTGAACGACCTCGGACAACAGGTAAAAATCGACACCAACGGCTCGTTTCCCTATGCGCTCAAGACCTTGGTCGATTCGAAGCTCGTACACTCAGTCGCGATGGATGTGAAAGCGCCACTCGATTCCCGCTATTCAAAGGCGGCCGGACGGCACGTGGACGTCGCCCCGCTGCTCCGGACCATTCGGCTGGTTCTGGAATCCGGCATCGAGCACGAGTTCCGCTGCACGCTCGTGCCCGGCCTCATCGACCCAGAGGATATCACGACCATCGCCGGGGCGGTCAAGGGAGCGCAGGCCGTCGCCCTGCAGGAATACCTGCCCAAGCAAGCACGGGTCACCGGTTTTGGCGGGACGAAGTCCTACACGCGGGCCGAGGTCGAAGCGATGGCCGAGGTCTTGAAGTCCTGCGTCAAACAGGTCAGGATCCGCGGCAGTTTCTCCTGAAACTCGACTCCGAACGCGCGTTCAAACCCGGCAACGACCGCTGACCGTACGCGCGCGTCGTCAGTGACCCCACCCTCGGAACTCACTGAAGTCATGACTACGCCGGGCATGCCACACGGATTCATCAGCCGGAAGAAGTCCAGGTCCACCGTCACGTTCAAGGCAAACCCGTGAAAGGTGACCCGGCGCTTAACCGCAATGCCGATAGATGCAATCTTCCGTTCCCTGCCAGTCGACAGTGTTGAAAATGGGGACAGTCCCATGGAGGTACAGTCCCCATTTTCAGGCTTCCGCTCTTCGCACCAGACACCGATGTAGCCCGGTCTGAGTCCTGACTTGACTCCGAGCTCGGCCAGTGCCGAGACCAGCGCGGCCTCGACCCGCTCGACGAAACGGCGCACGCCGGCCAGTCCTGCCTCCAGCTTGAACACGGGATAGCCGATGAGCTGGCCCGGGCCGTGAAACGTTACGTCCCCCCCGCGTTCGATACGGTACAGACTGACGCCACGTCGCGCGAGCTCGGCCTCACTCACGAGCAGGTTTGAGGCCTTCGCCGACCGGCCGAGCGTGATGACCGGCGGGTGCTCAAGCAGCAGGAGGATATCGGGTATCTTGTCCTCGGCGCGAAGCCGACACAGCTCGCGTTGCAGTTCTAACGCCCGGCCGTATTCCACGCGACCCAGACTTAGCACAGCGGCGGGGGCCTTCGGGACACGATCCCGAACCAGCGAAACCACAGATGGACACTGATTAACACAGATTAGTTTCGGAACATCAGTGTTCATCCGTGTTTATCCGTGGTTGACGGATTCCGATTCCGAGCCCCTGCGGCTCCTACCGATTGACAATGTGAATTGCTTTGGAGTGAATGGCCTCGGCGGCCTCGAACAGCAGCTCGCTCATCGTCGGATGGGCGTGAACGACCCGCCCTATTTCGGCCGCGGTCAGGCCCAGTTCGACCGCGACCGTGGCCTCCGCAATCATGACGTCCGCGCCCGGTGCGGCAAGCTGCACGCCCAGCACCTTGTCGGTCTCCGCATCCACTACCATCTTGCACAACCCGTCGCTCCGGCCAAGGGTCAAAGGCCGTCCTATCGCGGAAATCGGCAGTCGGCTGACCTTCACCTTCAGTCCCTGGCTGACAGCGTCGGCCTGGCTGAGCCCGACTGAGGCAACCTCGGGGTCGGTGTAGACGCAGGACGGAACGGCCTTGAAACGCCATTGCCGGTTGCCGGCAATCGACTCAGCCAGGGCGATGCCGTCGGCCATGGCCCGGTGCGCGAGCAGCAGGCCGGGCTTCACATCACCGATGGCATAGACGTGGGCGGCGCCGGCTCGGTACTTCTGGTCGACTACCACAAAACCTCGCTCATCAACCTTCACCCCGGCCCGGTCCAGCTCAAGACCTGCCGTGAATGGCTTGCGCCCGGTTGCAACCAAGACCGCGTCCGCCTCAACCGTGGACTCAGTCTCCCCGGTGAGGTAGTGGACGACCGCCGCCGGCTCGCGTTCCAGGCTCGATACTCTGACCCCAAGATGGAACTCGATGCCCTCGCCCTCCATCGCCTTCTTCAATGATAAACTCACATCCGTGTCGAATCCCGGCAGCAACTGCGGCATCAACTCCAGCACTGCTACGTTGGCACCGAGGCGACGGAATATCGTGGCAAACTCGAGGCCGATAGCGCCGGCACCGATGACGACGACACGGCCGGGAAGCTGAGTGATATTCAGAGCGCCATTGGAATCGAGCACGCGTATGCCATCCGGCTCGAACCCCGGCAGCACCGAAGGGACCGATCCGGTTGCGACTACTATGTGCTTCGCGCCGAACTCGAGCTCGGTACCGTCCGGCTGGACCACCGCCACGTGCTGCCCGTCGATGAACCGGGCAGTACCCTTGATCGTCTCAACGCCGTTCGAACGGAGCAGGAACTCGACCCCGCGCACGAGACGGTCGGCCACCCGGCCCTTCCAGCTATACAGCGACTGGAAATCGATTTGGGGCTGACCGAAGACGATGCCCATGCGCCGGGCTTCGGCCGCGCCGCGCACCGTGTGGGCCGCGTGCAGTAGAGCCTTTACCGGTATGCAGCCCCAGTTCAGGCAGATCCCGCCGACGCGCTCGCGCTCAATCAGAACGACGCTGCGGCCCAGTTGCGCCAGCCGGATCGCGCAGACGTAGCCGGCCGGCCCGGCACCGATTACGAGGACGTCGACCTCGCGGACAGCACTCATGGGCAATTCTCAATCCTCAATAACCAATGCCCAACGAATGACCAAACCCGGAAATGCCGGAGGCGCGACTGGACACTTGTCATTCGGGCTCCGTTGGGAATTGGCAATTGGGAATTGGTCATTTCCTCACCAGGCCGTTCCTTTGATCATCTCGGACGCGATGACCAACCGCTGTATCTGATTCGTGCCCTCGTAGATCTGCGTTATCTTCGCGTCCCGCATCATCTTCTCGACCGGGTAGTCCTTCATGTAGCCGTACCCGCCGAAGATCTGGACGGCGTCGGTCGCCACCTTCATCGCCGTGTCCGATGCCAGCACCTTTGCCATGGAGGCGATAGCCGAGACGTTGCGGATGCCTGCATCCGCGGCGCGTGCTGCCTCGTAGATGAGCGCACGCGACGCCTCGACCTGGATAGCCATGTCCGCGAGCATCATCTGCACCGCCTGGAAACTGGCGATGGGAGCATCAAACTGGATTCGCGTCCGGGCGTACTCAATCGCCTCGTCCAAGGCTCCGGCCGCGATGCCGAGAGCCTGGGCGCCCACGCCCGGCCGGGTGCGGTCGAACGTCTTCATCGTGTGGATGAACCCGTAACCTTCCTTGCCGCCGATCAGGTTCGCGGCCGGCACGCGGCAGTCCTGGAACACAAGCTCCGCGGTCTTGGAGCAGCGGATGCCCATCTTGTCCTCGATCTTGCCGTAGGTGAAGCCGGGCGTGCCGTCCTCGATGATGAACGCCGAAAGCCCGCGCGCGCCACGCGCCGGGTTGGTGCTGGCGATGACCGAGTAGATCTTCGCCACGCTGCCGTTGGTGATGAATTGCTTGGTGCCGTTCAGCACGTAGCTGTCGCCGTCGCGTCGCGCCCGGGTCTTGACATTGCTCGAATCCGAGCCGGCGCTCGCCTCGGTGATGCCGAACGCGGCGATCTCGCCCGCCGCCAGCCGGGGCAGGTACTTCTTCTTCTGCTCTTCGGTCCCGCCGACCAGTATCGGGAACGCGCCGAGCCCGCAGGCCGCGTAGCAGAGCCCGGCCGCACCGTCGACCCGGCAGAGCTCCTCGACGACGATGCACATCTCCATTATGCCGCCGCCCAGGCCGCCGTACTCCTCGGGAAAGTAGACGCCCATCAACCCGAGTTCGCCCATCCCCTTCAACAGCTCGTAGGGGAACTCGCCGGTCTTATCCAGTTCAGCCCGGACCGGCTTCATCTTCTCCTGGGCAAACCGGCGCGCCAGGTCGCGGATTTCCTTCTGAGTATCGGTAAAAAAGTACTCCAAGATGCGCTCCTTTGGAATTAGCTGTTAGCAGTTAACAGATCTGTGATCCCGGCTGCGAACTCCGGCCCTAACTCCTCACTTCTAACTCTTGACTTCATTGACTCCTGCCCTTTGTCGAACCTCAGCCGCGACTCGCTCCAGGGCTGGCCTCATCACTTCCCGCGTCATGCGGTAGGACTCGATCGAGAAACCGATCGGGTCTCCGACCGCTTCGTCGCTGCCGACGAAGGTCAGCAACGACCGCGTCCTCCCGGCAGCATCCGGCGCCATTTTCACGACCCGTTCCCAATGGTAATGCTCCATGACCAGTATCAGGTCGGCGGCCTCGATCATGGTCGGCACCAACTGGCTCGCCCGGTGCCGAGTCAAATCCAGGCCTTCCTCGCCCATCACCGTTACCGCGTGCTCGGCAGCGGGATTGCCCACCGGCGCATCGGTTCCGGCCGAAAAGACAAAGGTCGCTGTTCCCTCGAGCATGTTAGCGAGCATTATGTGAGCCATCGGGCTTCGGCACGAATTGCCCGTGCACACAACGAGCACCGAGAAATACAGTCCGGTGCCGATCCTGACCAATTCACCGAGCTGCTGCTCAACGTCAAGTATTGCCAACTTTCCCCGCCTGTCAACCACGACCGGACGCGAGCCGAAATCGAGGCCGGTCGGGCCCGGCCCACCCACGCCACCGGTGACGACGACCGAAGTCCGTTTCCCGAGCTCATCCGCCAGTTCGCCCGGCTCGGACCTCTCGGCCGGCACTCCGACCCAGACATCGCCATGGAGATGCGCGACTATTTCCCGGCCTATCGGCTCGGAAGCGAGCACCAGACCGGGCTGACCGGAGGCGAACGTCGCCACCAGTGGGCCGGCCATGATCTTCAGTACTCTCTCTCGGAAAGCCGGCTCCACTCCGGCAACGGCAGCTTCAAGCAGCTCCGCGGTCACAAGTCGGTAGGGTCCGCCAAACCCGTCGAGCGCCTCGGGGTCGCGGGCAAGAACACAATACCCGCCGAGCATGGGCACGACCGCGACGCCGCTCTTGAGCGCACGTACAACCTGCCCGGCCGCGTCAGCCGGGTTCTTCTGCTGAATCCTGACAAACTTCGGCACTTGTGTAAAGTTAGCAGTTAGGAGTTAACGGCTACCAGTCGGAGACTGCCGTGCAACTCGGCTGCTTCCTCCTAACTCCTACCGGCTAACTCCTAACTCTGCGAAGCCTCTTGCGCCGATGTCCCGACGGTAGACCATTCCCTGAAAGTGAACCTGCTCGATAGCCTGGTATGCCCTGCCCTTTGCTTCCGCGAGTGTGCTTCCCATCCCGGTGACACCAAGCACCCGCCCGCCATCCGTCACTGTCTCGCCGCCGGCGGACTTCGTCCCGGCATGGAACACAACAACGTCGCCGGAGCCGACCAGGTCGCCGCTAATCGGCAGACCCTTGGGATACGACCCCGGATACCCGCCGGACGCAGCGACGACGCAGAGCGCGGCGCGGCTGGAAGCAGCGGTAAGGCTCTGCTGGTGCAGTCTTCCCTCGATACAGGCCATCGCCAGCTCGGCCAGGTCGCCATCGAGCAACGGCAGGATGACCTGCGCCTCCGGGTCGCCGAAGCGGCAGTTGAATTCAAGCACGCGCGGCCCCTCAGCGGTCAGAATCATGCCCGCGTAGAGCGCGCCGCGGTAGTCTATCCCCCGCCTTGCGAATTCGGCGAGCAACGGCGTGAACACGTCATGCTGGACCTGCTGCTGCAGGGCCGGGGTCATCATCGGGGCCGGCGCGTAGGCGCCCATCCCGCCGGTGTTCGGACCCTGGTCGCCGTCGAGCAGCCGCTTGTGGTCCTGCGACGGCGCCAGCAGCCGCACGCTTCGGCCGTCGCAAAGCCCGATCATCGACACCTCTTCGCCTTGCAGGAACTCCTCGACGACCGCGACCCTGCCGGCTTCACCGTACCGGCCCTCAACCAGCATGTCCGACAGCGCCGTTTCCGCCTCCTGCCTCGTTCCTGCAATGATCACACCCTTGCCGGCGGCCAGACCCGACGCCTTCACTACGACCGGGAAATGCTGGCCGGCCAGGCTGCTTCGCGCAGCATCAAAGTCAGTGAATGTCTGGAAACGCGCGGTCGGGATTCCGGCCGCGACCATCAGCTCCTTGGCGAAAGCCTTGTCGCTCTCGATCCGCGCTCCGCTACTGCCGGGACCGAGCACTTTCAGGCCCTGCCGCTCGAAGTCGTCGGCCAGGCCTTCGGCAAGCGGGGCCTCCGGTCCAACGATCGTCAGGTCGATCTTCTGCGCGCCGGCGAACCGAATAAGACCACTCTTATCCGCAGCAGCCACCGGCTCGCATCGAGCGCTGCGAGCTATGCCCGCGTTGCCCGGTGCGCAGAAGACCTCATGACCGGAACGAGCGAGGTGCCAGACGAGCGCGTGCTCGCGCCCGCCCCCGCCGACGACCAGCACTCTCAATGCTTGAGCAGCCTCTCCAGCTTCGCGGCCTTCATCGCGGCGGCCCAGCTGCCGAAATACCGCACCGCGGCCGCGTGGAGCGTCCGGTAGCGCTTGCGGATCGGGATTGTCGTGCCAAGATTCACGCCTTGACTCCGCATGCGCTTGATCTCCGACACTATCTCAGCCTTCGACCACTCCTTTTGACGTTTGATCTTCGCGTAATCGAGCCCGGCGGCCTTTATCGCCTGACGCCAGGAGCCGAAATAGACAGCCGCGGCCCCGACCAGGCCGCCGTGGGTTCTCTCTGCGGCGCTGACGTTGAGCGCCTCACCCGCGGCCTTCAGGGTCCGGATCTGGCTGACGATCTCGTCCTTGCTCCAGAAAGACTTACGCCGGATCGTCTCGTAATCGAGTCCTGCGGCCTTGATGGTGTTCTCCCATGTGCCGTAGAACTTGCGCCCGGCATAGGCAAGTGCCGGGTGGTTGCGAGCGATGTAGCCGGAATTGAGCGGTTTGCCTCCCCGGCTCAACTCGCCTATCATCCTCAGTACCTCTGCCTCGGACCAACGCTTGTATGAACGCTTCATGCACACCTCCGCAGAGAATTTACCCTAGTGCAGTGACCATGTCAAGCAGGACAAGACAGAGGCAAAGGTCGAGCGTCGGAGGGACCATCATCTTTAGCTTTACCTTGACCTCAACCTGTCCTAGAATGCTCGCGATGAAGCAACTGCTCCTGGAAATCGGCACTGAAGAAATCCCCGCCTCGTTCCTCGGGCCGGCTCTATCCGACCTCGAGCGCCGGGTCCGCGCCGCCCTGTCGGAGCACGAGATCCCGGCCGGCAAGGCTGAACTCTTCTCGACCCCGCGCCGCCTCGCCCTCCGGCTGAACGATGTGGCCGACGGCAAACCCGCGCAGATCGTAGAACTGCAGGGCCCGCCCAAGAAGGCGGCGTTCGACGCCCAAGGCAATCCCACCAAGACCGCGGTCGGGTTCAGCGCCGCCCACGGCAAGACCCCTGCCGACCTCTACGTGAAGCAGACGCCGCGCGGCGAATACGTGTTCATCAAGAAACAGGCTGACCCGGTGCCAACCACAAAGGTGCTTCGTGAGGGGCTTCCCGGAATCATCAGCGCGCTGCCGTTCCCGAAGAACATGCGCTGGGATGCAAGCGGTGTAAGATTCGCCCGTCCGATACGCTGGCTGGTCTGCCTGTTCGGCTCAGAGGTCGTCGAGTTCCAGTTCGGCGAACTCAAGTCCGGGGCCGAGTCGCAGGGCCTCCGCAACTCGCTCCCGCGGGCCTTCCCAATTCCGAGCCCGGCCGAGTATGAAGCCACGATCAGGACTCACGGCGTAATCGTCCCGCGTGAAGCACGACGCAAGGCTATCGCGGAGGAACTCGCACGACTTGCCGCGAGCGTCGGCGGTCAGCCGGTCGAAGATGACGAGCTCGTCGAAGAGACCACGGACATAACTGAGTCCCCCGAACTACTCCTCTGCTCATTCCACTCCGACTACCTGGAACTGCCCGCCGAGATACTCACGACCGCGCTCAAGAAGCACCAGCGCTGCTTCTCAGTTCAGGGGCCAGCCCCCGACCCCCAGTCCCCGGTCCCTCTGTCAGCGCTCCTCCCCCACTTCGTCGCCGTCACCAACACGCCCGGCTGCGACCACGCGATGGTCACAAGCTGGTACGACAAGGCCGCTGAGTCCCGTCTCCGCGACGCCCGCTTCTTCGTCGACGCCGACCTCAAGCATGGCCTCGAAGCCCTGGTTGAGGAAGAGAAACAGGTAACATGGATTGAAGGCATGGGCACCTATCACGACAAGACCCAGCGCCTGCGCGAACTCTGCCGTCATATCTCCAGCCAGGTCGCTTGCACGGACACGGAAGTGCTCGACCGCGCCGCGCTGCTCTGCAAGGCCGACCTGCTCACGAACATGGTGCGCGAGAAAGAGTTCACGTCGCTGCAGGGCCGCATCGGCGGCATTTACGCCCGCAGGCTGGGCGAGCCGCCGGCAGTGGCCGACGCCATCGCCGAACACTACCTGCCCCGCTTCATCGGCGACAAGCTGCCTGCTACCTTGAACGGTGCGCTGCTGTCCATTGCCGACAAGCTCGACAACATCGTCGCAACATTCCTGACCGGCGAGATTCCGACGGGCTCCGAAGACCCGTTTGCCCTACGCCGTCAGGCAACCGGACTTCTCACCATCGTGCTCGAACAGAACCTGTCGATTGACATCGGCGAACTCGTGGCGACCGCGGTCCGTCTGTTCCCGTCCGCCAAGGCGGAATACTCCGCTCAGATACCCGGTCTGCTCCGTGAACGGCTCAATGCCCTGCTCGCCGAGAAAGGCATCCGCTACGACATCGCGGCAGCCGTCATGGAGACAAGCTGGCAGCAACCCGCCCAGGCCCTGATTCGGGCCAACGCGCTATCCGCGTTCCGTGACGAACCCGAGTTCCTGAAACTCGTCGTCGGCCAGAAGCGCGTGGCCAACATCCTCAAAGGCCTGACCGTCGAAGGCCTGCCCGCCGAGCCACTCTTCGCTGAGCCCACCGAGAAGCTGCTCTGGCAGGAGTCACGCGAGGTCGAACCCGACCTCGACCGCTGCCTTGCGTCGCACGACTACCGGCACGCCTTCGAGCTGCTGCTAAACCTGCGTCCGACGATCGACAAGTTCTTCGACGACGTCCTTGTCATGGCGAAGGAAGAAGACGTCCGTTTGAACCGCCTGCGCCTGCTCTCATATGTCCGCTCCCTGTTCGGCAGGGTTGCGGACCTATCCAAGATAGTCATCGAAGGACAGTAGTGCCCTAGTGGTCATGTGGTCCAGTGGTCAAGCGAGGGACATGACCGAAACCCGCCGAGGGTTTCGGATTGTGTCCCGAGCCGCGCGCAGCCTGCATCTTGCATCCTGCATCTTGCCACTTGCACTTTGCCTCCTGTCCTGCGGTCGTTCCTCAATCGCCAATCGAGAATCTAAGATCGAAAATCCCGCATCCCCTCGCCCCGGTCTTCCCACCACCGAACTGCGCATCAAGAGCGCCCATGCCCTGGCCGAGGTAGCCACGCAGTCGCTCGACCAGGCTGTCGGGCTCATGTACCGGCGCAGCATGGCTCAGGACTCCGGCATGCTCTTCGCCTTCGACGATGACGAAGTCCAGCACTTCTGGATGAAGAACACGCTCATTCCGCTGAGCATCGCCTTCATCACCCGCGACTCACTCATCTCGAACATACTCGAGATGGCACCCCTGGACACGACGACGCCCTACGTCTCGTCGAAGCCCGTCCGCTACGCGCTGGAGATGAACGCAGGCTGGTTTGAAACCCACGGCATCAAACCCGGCGACACGGTCCGGGGCCTGCCGCGCGAATAGCCGCATTGAGAGACATGGCCTCTGGACGGGAACCTGAAACCCATCTCATTCCGCCGCACGGTGGGTATCAGAAGCTCAAGTCGTTCCAGATGGCCGAGATCGTCTACGACGCGACCATCGCTTTCTGCGACCGGTTCATCGAGAAGCGTTCAAGAACTCATGACCAGATGGTGCAGGCGGCGCGTTCAGGACGCCAGAACATCGCCGAGGCAAGCCAGGCATCCGGCACCTCGCGCAAGACCGAACTCAAACTTGTGGGAGTCGCCCGCGCCAGCCTTGAGGAACTGCTGCTCGACTACCAAGATTTCCTCAGACACAAGGAGCTCGTGCTTTGGGGCAGAGACGATGCGCGGACTCGCGGAGTGCGCGCGCTCGTCTATGGGCCCAATAGGTCCTACAGGACCTATTCCGACTCGGTTGAGCGCGGCGACCCCGAGACCGCGGCCAACACACTCATCTGCCTTATCCACCAGACGAGCTTCCTCCTGGACCGACAACTCAGGCAACTCGAAGGCCGGTTCCTAGACGAAGGCGGCTTCACCGAGCGCCTCTACAGGCTTCGCAAGGCCCGCCAGTAGCCGGGCCGCTGCCCCTCACACCGGCCGCGGCCCGGGAGCGGGCGGCATCGTCGCTCGGCTTGAATCCCAGACCTCAAGCGCCGCGGCGAGCATGCGTGCCACCACTTCCCGGTCTACCTCCGGCGGCCACTGTTTGGCATTGAACTCCGCAATGCTCCGGCTGCGGCGAGTAGTGCCCGGTGCGGTGTTGGCGCCGATGTTCGACACATTCATCGCGGCCAGCTTGTATCGGAAAACCGTGCGTGCGTCGCATTGCAGCTCTGCGGTCAAGCACAGCGCCGCATCGTGCGCGCGGGCGTAGAGTTCCTGGAACGCACGCGCATACCTCGCATTTGCATCACTCCACTCCGCCAGACACATCTCGATGTCGGTCACGAGCCGGTGCTTCGGCTTCAGGGCCATGACCGCTCGCGCCTCGGCTTCGGGCGGCATCCAGTCGATCTCGTCGTGCTCGCACATCTCCTCGTACGCGAGTTCGGCAAGGTCCTCCGCGTACTCGGCGAACGCACGGTCAAGGGCGTGTTTCTCGGCGGCTGCCCGCAGCCGTACCAAGCGCTGAGCGCGCGCGGCCTTCGTGGCCCGGTGGGTCCGGTACAGCGCATTGAACACCCTCCGCGCGTAGCCGGCCGTGGTGCGCCGGTACACGACGTGCGGCGGTATCGAGGCCTGGTTCAGCCCGCTGTGCAGATAGAACTCGAACAACCGGCGCAGCGCCCAGTACCCCGCCCGTCGTCGCAATCGCAGCACCGCGAGGTCCTCCTCCGGCTCTGGAGTGCGGGAGCGTAGCTCCCGCTTTCCCGGAAAACGGGGACTGTACCGCGCGTCCGAGCGCTCCGAGGGACTGTCCCCGTTTTCCCGATTCTGCACCCGCGGCAGCGGCGCGGCCTCTGCGAGTTTCCGTGCCGGCTCCGGAATCGGCAGCGACGTGTACGGGTCGAGCACGTCCTTCAAGTCAGCGAACCCTGCCCGCACCGCCCTCAGATACTCAACGACAGTGAGCAGACTGGTATTCGCCACTGCTCCTCTTTCCAGCTTCCCCACTCCCCTCCTCCCGTTCCCCGACTTCCCCATCCCATTCGCCACCCCCTGCTGCGTCAGCCCTGCCCGCCGCCGCAGCGCGACCAGACGCGTTGAGATCTCCTTCACAAGAGCATCTCTGTCATTACTCACGTCAGCGACGCTCCCTTACTCGCTCTCGGAGTCTGGTGGCAATGACTAGGTCCCAGGTACCAATGATCATTCAAGAAGGAAATGCACGAATGCCCGATTACTGCGCCCCTCCGCCTTGCTTTGTCCTTTGTCCTTACCACTTCGTCCTTTGCCCGCGCGACTGGTCACTGGAACCCGGCAACTGGAACCTTCAAATCTGCCCTGCTCGTTCCATCTTCTCAAACAGCTTCATCACCGCTTCCTTCATCTGCCGGAACGGCGCAGGGTCCAGCCCATATTTCGCAGGCCATTCGTCCAGCCGCTCATGCGCCCGCTCGCGCCAGCCCGGCCTGGCCTTGCGCAGCCGCCGCATGGTCGCGAACACGAGCCGTCCATACGAACGCAGGTGAATCGCCACCGTGTGGTCCCAACCGATGTGCAACCGGCTAAGCACGTTGTTCAACTCGTGCTGCAATTGCATCCGCTGCCACTCAGAATTGCCCCGGGCAATCGCCCGCCTGACCCGCTCGGCGGCAGCGGGCGAGCGCCGCACGCGTCGCCTGCCTCCGTAAGACAACCCAACGTGATAGTACAGGGCCCGGCGCGCGAATTGCGGCGGCATGGTCCTGATGGCTTCAAGCACGCCTTTGTGTGCCTGCTCGTCGGTAACGCGCTCGCGCGAAGTGTACCGGTCAAGCACATCCAACAGCGCATCAACCCCGCACCCGCATGCCCTGAGATAGTCCAGCACCCGCACGAACCCCGGTCCGGACCGATAGTGGCCGGTTTCCATCTTCGAGATTTGCGCCTTGCCCGTGGTCCGCTCAAGTCCCAACAACAAGGCCACGGCCTCCTGCGATAACCCGGCCTGCTCCCGAAGCAGGCGCAGTCGTTGCCCTACTTCCTTCGGAAGTAGGGTAGAATCGGAGGGCTCATTTGGGGCTGGCGTCACAACTCTAGTTTCCTATAAGTCCCCAAGAAATCAAGCTCTGAAATCTCCTAGCTTCACTCTTTTCAATTCACTATTCACTCTTTCCGTATCTCCCCTATCCCATTCCCCCAGCTATTCTGTAGGTCATTCTGAGAGCTACCCGGAGAGGAATCCCGAGGATTGCTCGGCAGGCTATCCGGAGAGTTATCCGGACAGCTATCCAGAGAGCTACCCGGCGAGCTATCCGGAGAATTGCGGGGAGAGCTACTCCCCAGGGAATCCGGAGAGCTCCGGGGAGAGTTACCCGAAGAGCTACTCGGCGAGTTGCTCCCCGACTTGCCGGGAAGATAGCTCGGAAGATAGCCGGGAGAGCAACCTGCCGGGTAATTCCGAGAGCAATTCCCCGAGCTATCCGGAAAGCAATGGGGAGAGCTTCGGGGACGGCATCAAGTCAAATCCGACCCGCCGCAGGAAGGCATACCCGACTAGCCCCGATGACCTGCAAACTGGCCGGGAGCACCCGCTCGGCATCATCCTGCCCTCAGCCACCACTATCGCACCGCTTGACTCTGATTGGGCGGCGGTTATAACTAACTCGTGAACTGGAAAGATAGAATCACGGTGGACCCGCTGGTGTGCCACGGCCGTGCGTGTATCAAGGGCACGCGTATCATGGTGTCCGTGATCCTGGACAATCTCGCGGCCGGCGTTCCACCGGCGGAAATCGTCAAGAGCTATCCGCCGCTGACTCTTGAAGACATCAGCGCAGCGCTGAGCTACGCTACCGCAGCTTGACAACCTTGGCGCGGAGGCCTTGGCCGGCTTCGATGACATAGACGCCAGGCGGGAGTGGTGCGCCGGAGTCGTCCCGGCCGTCCCAAACCCAACGGGACTCGCCCGCCGGAATCCGGGCTTGTCTGACTAACCTACCGTCCTGCGCATACACTCTTGCAGCGTCGCCGCCTTTCAAAGGAGTATTCCTTGCGACCGTCACGCTCTGGCTGAACGGATTCGGCATGACGCTGATGCCGTGGAAGCCGGGGCTGCAAGACAGCGGCTCGGCAATCCCCGCCGACGTGTCTTTCAACACAAACATGTACCGCCCCCCCAGATTGCCAAGGTAGAGCCTGTTGTGGCGTGGGGCGACAGCGAACACGGACGGACTGCCTCCTACGCGCAGCGTCGTCAGTATCTGCCTGCCGTCACGGGTGAGAACGTATACCTCGGTATCCATGTCAGGTGCGCAGTACAGCAATCGGCTGGGGGCGTAAAACGCGAGTGCGTAGGGCACTGCTCCGACGGCTACGGTCGCAAGCAATGAGTCATTCTGCGCTGACACCGTGGCGACAGTGTCATGGTGCCCACCCCCGAGCGTGCCCAGATAGACCAGAGCGTCGGTCTCGTTGCCGGTCGCCCCAATCACTTCTACGTTAGTACCTGGCAATGCGATACGCGCGACAATCGTGTCCGATTGCCCCCCGATGACGGTGCAATACCCGTACTCGCCGTCGCTGAATAGCTTGTCCGCCCGTCGGCAATAGTACCCGGCGTTTGGCGTGCCGCCGACAGTGACGGTTCTGACAACCTGATTGGTGACCGTGTTAACGATTGAGACTGTTCCGTCGTCGTAATTTAGGATGTACAACTTCCGTCTCAGCGTACTTCTGTACATCTTCATCGGACCGGCACCGACTGGTATGTACGTCAGCACGGAGTCGCTTGCGCAGTCCACGATCGCAACACTGTTTGTGTTCTGACAGCTTACGTACACATGGTCGGACGCTGGGTCCCATACGATAACTGCTGCCCCGTACATGGGCAAGCTCTTGACGCGAGTCTGGGTCGCACCGTCGATAACCAGCAGCGATTCGTTATCAGCATTGAATATGCAATAGGCCTTGTTATCGATAGAGTCATACGTGACGTATGTTGGGTATCTTATCGGAAGTCTCTTCACGACCTTGTTGCTGTCACAGGAGATTGCGAAGAAGATTCCGGCTGCTGCATAGCAGCCGCCGTACACAACATCCGCCTGCGAGTTGTAGGCCAAGCTACCCATGCCGCCCCCGCCAACGTCAATGGAGTCCTCCACGTACTGCGCCTGCCCTGCCGCTGCCGCGATGCAGAGCGCGACGAAGGTCGCCGATAGACAGTGTCTGAGTTGCACCTTACTGCCTCCTGTCTGCGTAACCCATCACCTCAGCTTGACGACCTTGGCGCGGAGGCCTTTGCCGGCTTCGATGACATAGACGCCGGGCGGGAGCGGCTTGCCGGATTCGTCCCGTCCGTCCCAGACCCAACGATTCTGGCCGGCCAGAATCTGAGCTTGCCTGACCAGCCTTCCGTCCTGCGCATACACGCGCGCAAGGTCGCCGCCTTTCAAAGGAGTACTCCTTGCGACCGTCACGCTCCGACTGAACGGATTCGGCGTGACGCTCAGCGCCTCGTTGAATCCGGGACGCGGCGACTGCGGCTCAGCTATCCCAGCCGATGTGTCTCTAATGACATATACGTAACGCGTATTCCAATGACCCAGATACAACCTGTTGTGACGCGGAACAAGGGCGAACACGAGTGGGTAGTCTCCCACCTGCAGAGTCGCAAGTCTCCGAGTGCCGTCGCCGGTGACAACAAATACCTCATCGGTCAGGTCTGACGCGCAGTATAGCAATCCACTTCCACTGGAATAGTCGAGATCCCGAGCTCTCTGTCCTGTAGTGACAGTAGCCACCACAGAGTCCCGCCGCGCTGACACGGTCGCCACGTAATCACCACTGCTCGTAAACGCGCTCAGGTAGACCAAGCCGTCTTCCTCGTTGCCCCTTGCACATCTCACCTCTGCGTTGCCCGTTAAGGGAATGTGCGCGACGATCGTGTCAGAAAACCCGTCAATCGCTATGCACTGTCCGTATGTCCCGGCGCTATAGAGCTTGTCCGCGCTCTTGCAGTAGTACCCGGCGTTCGGAGTACCGCCGACGTGCACCGTCCCGATGACCTGGTTGGTCGTCATGTTGACTATGGACACGGTCCCGTCCTCGGTGTTCAATACGTACAACTTCCGCCGCACAGTGCTGGCATACATGCTCACGGGGCAGGCGCCAACTGCAATGTACATCAACAATGAATCGGTCGCGCAGTCAACCACAGCGACGCTATCTGTCGTCTGGCAGCTAACGTACATGCGATCGGTGATCGGGTCCCAGACCGGCAAAGTCGCACCGGGCATGGGGATGCTCTTGATCCGAGTGTGGGTAACGCCGTCAACAACCAGAAGCGAATCATCCGCCTGCGGAGAACAGATAAATGAGCAGTATGCCTTGTCGTCCGATGAGTCATATCCGACCACGAATGCGTATTCTAGCCGGAAGCTGCCGACTACCTTGTCGCTGTCGCAGGAAATCGCGAAGAACAGCCCATCATCGCTGGCACCGTAGAGTACATCCTCGCGCGAGTTGTAGACCAAGCTGCCTACAAACCTACCGCCAACGTCAATCGAATCCTCAACGTACTGCGCCTGCCCTGCCGCTGCAGCGATGCCGAGTGCAGCAGCGGTAGCCAGCAAACCGTGTCTGAGTTTCACCTTAGCGTCTTTTGGCTGCCGCCAGTGTAGCTCTGTTCCGGCCTCCGGTCAAGCCTGAATCGCACATCATAGCCGGCCGCCGTACCCAGACACGCCGCGCGGCCACTTGGCGTAAAGCCGCCTTGACATCTCGGCAAGGCCAATGTAGCATCCGTCGCAGACCATACACTTCGTGAGAAGAGCAACATACGCTGGCGAGTATCGGCTGCTCGTGGTGTTCGAGGACGGCGACGAGCGGCTGGTTGACTTGAAGCCGCATCTCGACGGCCCGATATTCGAGCTACTCATGGACCCCGGCTACTTCCGGAGCTTCCGGATGAACGAGGACATCGACACCGTAGTCTGGGAGAACGGCGCCGACTTCTCACCAGACTTCCTGTACGAAATCGGGCAGCCGGTTTCTGAAGCGTCCCGGGCGGCCGACCGGTAGCGGCCCGCTGGCCGCTTCCGTATCGGCACTATCCGGACCAGCACTTGGGTCTCCACACAGCTTCACGCAGCTTTCACCGATTCGACCTGGCCGGGCTGCTGCGATAGCCGCTCCCCACACATAAACCAAGCTCTGTCAATAGATTAGACAATCATGGGAGAATCGGGCGGGTCGCCGCACCCGGCAGCGTTTGTTGACTCAGTGGCATGTCGGGATATAATCGCGGGAATGGTTAGTCAAGTGCCCCACGATGAGTGTCGAGTGACGAGTGACGAATGCCGAGTATCGGATGCGGACCCGAGCCCGGACTCCGGGATTCGTGCCTCGATCCACGGACTTCCACCTGAGGTGGCGGAGCCGATTGCGGCTGCTGCCGTCGAAGCGGGCGTGGAAGTCTATCACGCCGAGATGAGCGGCCGGATGCTGCGCGTGCAGGTGGAGTGCGCAGCCGGCGCGACGGTCGATACCTGCTCCGGCTACTCGCGCGCGCTGACGACCCGCCTCGACGCGGCCGACTTCATGCGCCGGCAGTACACGCTGGAAGTCTCTACACCGGGCATCGAACGCAGGCTCTACCAGCCGCAGGACTACACCAAAGCCTTGGACAAGCACGTGAAAGTGCTGGTGCACGGCGGCTGGGTTGAAGGAGTGCTGGAGGCGGCGGGTCCGAACGGAATCACCATCAAAGTCCAAGCGCCGAACGCCGAACGCCGAACTTCGGATAGCGAACTCACGCGAGAAATCGCGTACGCGGAGATACGTGAGGCACAGATAAGAGTCCCGGACTGCGAGCTGTTCGCGTCAGGAAGGAATCGAGGAGTCAAGGAATCGAGGAACCAAGCGAGGCACACGAATCCTCGAATCCTGGAACCCTCGAATCCCGCCGAGAGGAATTGATGAACAAGGAAATCGCCAATCTTATCGTCCAGATCGCCCGAATACGAAACGTCGACGTGACCTACGTCTGCGAGACCCTGCGCTCAAGCATCGTCGCCGGGCTTCGCCGCCGCTACGGTCCCGACACCGAGGCCGACGCCGAGATAACGCCCGAGACCGGGGACATCCGCGTCTTCCTCGCCAAGAACGTAGTCGAGCGCGTGGCCACGTCTGCCCGCGAGATATCGCTTGCCGACGCCCAGGCAGTCAGCCCGTCGGCTCAGCCCGGTGACCTGATTCGGGTCGAGGTGCCGCTGGACGAACTCGGACGTATCGCCATCCGGAAGGCTTCGGATGAGCTCGTGCTGAAACTGCGCGAGGCCGAACGCACCAAGCTCTACGACGAGTTCTGCAAGAAGAAGGGCGAAATCGTCACCGGCACCATCCAGAAAATCGGCCGCGACGAGATAATCGTCAATCTCGGCCTGATTGAGGCGGCTCTCCCCAATCATGAGCAGCTCCGGGCCGACCATTACCGCCAGGGCCTGCCGATAAAAGCCTACGTGCACCGCGTCGAGAAGACGCCAATCGGGCCCCGCGTCTATCTGTCGCGCACCCATCCGGAATTCCTCCGCAAGCTCATGTCCCGCGAGATTCCGGAAATCCGCGAGGCCGTGGTCGAAATCAAGGGCATCGCCCGGTCGCCGGGCTTCCGCTCCAAGGTCGCGGTAACATCGCTCGACGAGAAGGTAGACCCGGTCGGCGCCTGCGTCGGGTACCGCAAGTCGCGCATCGAGAACATCATCAAGGAGCTTTCCGGCGAGAAAGTGGACATTGTCCAGTGGAGCAAGGACACGCAGGTCTTTATCTCACGTGCCCTGGGTCCGGCCAAGGTCAGCGAGGTCATCAAGGAAGGCGACACCCACATCGTCGTGGTGCCGGATGCCGAGTTCTCGATTGCCATCGGCAAGAAGGGCCAGAACGTCTGGCTCGCGAGCCTGCTCTGCGGCGCCAAGATCGAGGTCCTGAAAGAGACCGATTACCGCAACCGTGTCATCATGAACAAGGCCGGCGCGATTCTTCTGAGCAAGCTCGGGCTGGATGAGGCCATCGTGACGAAGCTGACCACTGCCGGGCTGAACAGCGCATTCGACCTGCTCAATGCCACGCCCGAGGACCTTGTCCGTATCACCGAATGCGCACCCGAGGTTATCGAGCCCTTCAAGCAGCAGGCGCGTGACGCGGTCTGGCGCATAAGCGAAGGCAAGCCGGTTCTCAGCCAGCCCGCACCGGTCGCACCACCGGCGCCCGAGCCGGCTCCGGCACCGGAACCCGCGGTAGCGCCGGCCCCGGCCGAGCAGTCCTGACAAGCCGATGGCGAAGATCAAGGTCTTCGACGCGGCCAGGCAGCTTGGACTTTCAAGCGAGGGCCTCATCCGTGTTCTGAAGGACCTGAACTTCCCGGCGCGCGGCTACACTTCATACGTCACTGAGGCCGAGTTCGATGCCGCCAAGCTGCGGCTGAAGAACGAGAAGCACCAGTTCAAGGACCAGATCCGCCGGACCCGCACCACGCCTCCGCCCATCCAGCCGCGGCCGCCTTCGGAATCAGCGCAGGTTGCCCAGAACGTGAAACACACGCTGGCCAAGATCGACGGCAGGGAAATCAAGCACCGCAGGCCGACACGCGAGGCGCCGACCGCGACCCCGACTTCAACCCGGCCGGCGGTGAAGATCAGCGCCTACATGACGGTCGCCGAACTGGCGCATGCCATCGGCGCGACCGCGGGCGACGTCATCAAGCGGTGCATGGGCCTGGGCATGCTCGCCACCCTGAACCAGCGCCTTGACCTTGAAACGATAATGCTGCTTGCCGACGAGTTCGGAGTGCCGGTCGAGCAGGAGACCGAGGTCGAGACCAAGGTCGAACGCGGCGAGAAGAAGTCCCGGCCGCCGATCGTCGTAGTGATGGGCCACGTCGACCACGGCAAGACCGCGCTGCTCGACTACATCCGTAAGACCAAGGTCGTGGAAAGTGAAGTCGGCCGCATTACCCAGCACACCGGCGCCTACGTGGCCAGCTACCAGGACAAGCCGATTGTGTTCCTCGATACGCCGGGCCACGAGGCCTTCACGGCGATGCGCGCCCGCGGCGCCCAGGTCACCGACATCGCGGTACTGGTGGTTTCGGCCGCCGAAGGCATCATGCCGCAGACGCTTGAGGCCCTGGACCACGCCCGCGCCGCCGGCGTGCCGATTATCGTTGCCATTACCAAATCCGACCTGCCCGACGCGAATGCCGAGCGGGTGAAAGCCCAGCTTTCCCAGCGCGGAGTGAAAGTCGAAGGCTACGGCGGCGACACATTCTGTATCGAGACGTCGGCCATTACCGGTCAGGGCGTCGAGGCGCTGCTCGACGCCATCTCGGTGCTGGCGCTGGAGCTCGACCTGAACGCATCCTACGAAGGCCCGGCGCGCGGCGTCGTCATCGAGGCGCGCGTCGACCGCGGCCGCGGCAGCATCGCGACCGTGCTCATCGAGGAAGGGACGTTGCACAAGGGTGACCCCTTTGTCTCAGCCGAGTTCTACGGACGGGTGCGTGACCTGCTGGACGAGAACTTCGAGCCGATGACCGAGGCCACCCCGTCGCTGCCGGTGCAGGTACTCGGATTCTCGGGCCTGCCCCAGGCGGGCGACCGGTTCGACGTCGTCGAGGACGAACGGACGGCTCGCGACACGGCCCAACGCCGCTACCTGGCCAAGCGCGACCGGATTCTCTCGGCGACCAGACCCAAGGTTTCGCTCGAGGCGATCCAGGAGCGGATTGCCGAGGGCCAGATGAAGGAGCTGAAGATCGTCATCAAGGCCGACGTCTCCGGTTCGGCCGAAGCGCTGCGCGACTCGCTCGAAGGCCAATCAATCGAGGAAGTCCGCGTCAAGGTGATTGGCTCCGGGGTCGGCCCCATCAATCAGAGCGACGTGCTCCTGGCGAAAGCCTCCGAGGCTATCATCGTCGGGTTCCACGTCAAGCCGCTGACCGATGCCCGGCAGATGGCGGACAAAGAAGGCATTGAAATCCGCACCTACCGGATAATCTATGCGGCCATCGAGGACATCCGAGCCGCCATGCTCGGCATGCTCGAACCGGAAAAGAAGGAAGTCGAGCTCGGGATCGCGGAAGTCCGGCAGATATTCCGCGTACCGAAATTGGGCACGATCGCCGGGTCGTACTGCACCAGAGGCACGATCGCTCGTGACGCCATGGTGCGGGTGATGCGCGGCGGCAAGGAAGTCTACAACGGCAAGGTCACCTCGCTCCGGCGTTTCAAGGATGACGTCAAAGAAGTCGAGACCGGCTATGAATGCGGCATCGGCATTGAAGGCGCGGACGAGCTCGCCGAAGGCGACAGCCTTGAGTTCTACAAGGTCGAGGAAGTCAAAAGGACCAGCTAACCGCCGACGCCTGGCCCTGATCCCTTGACTGTCGGTCTTCTGCTGCTCGATTGCTTCATGCCGGAGAGCCAGTCACTCAAGGACAAGCGCCGCATCCTGACCAGCCTCACCGAGCGGCTCCGCCGTCAGTTCAACATCGCGGTTGCCGAGGTCGAGTACCAGGACCAGTGGCAGCGGGCGCAGCTCGCGGTGGTGCTGGTCAACACCAACTGGCGCATGCTCCAAAGCAGCATGTCTAAGCTCACCGAATACATTGACCGCGACCGCCGTGTAGAGATCACCAACACCGAGACACGCCAGCTCTGCTAGCCGAGGAACGTAACCAGAACGGCAGTTCTGGATCGTGTCCCGAGGTCCCGCGCCGGCTAGCGCAGGAAGAGAATCACCGCCAGACCGGCTGCCCAGCAGTAATACGCGAACCAGTGCAGCCTGCGGCTGAGCACCGCTCTCCGCAGCACGTATAGCGCGGCGAGACCGGAAACGAATGCCACCAGCATGCCGGCCGCCAGATACGCGCCGCGAACAAGCACCAACTCGCTCGCATGCTTATGGAGTTCCAGCACAAAGGCTCCCAGTATGGCGGGAATCGCCAGCAGGAACGAGAACTCAAATGCCGCCCCGCGGTCCATCCCTGTGTACATACCCATGGCGATGGTCGCGCCGGACCGTGAAATCGACGGTACGATACCGACCGCCTGCGCCACGCCGATCAGAAGCGCGCGCCACCAGTTGAGCGTGCCGCCGCCCCGCGCATAGCGGGTCCCGAACACAATTGCACCCGTGACAATGAACATCAACCCAAGGAGCAACGGTGTCGAGAGGGCAGATTCCATCCAGTCACCCAGTTTGTATCCGACCAGCGCGGCCGGAATCGAGGCCAGGAGTATGAACAGAACCATCTGCCAACTCTGCTTCCTCCGCGCCGGGTCTGCCGCCCAGAGACCGCCGATGAGACGGACCATGACCGGCATGAAGAACACGATCATCGCCAGCGCGGTCGCAACATGCAGCATCACCGTGAACGGCACGCGCGCACTTTCGTTCATTCCGTACAAACGCGCCAATACCGCGAGGTGACCGTCGCTTGACACCGGAAGGAACTCAGTCACGCCCTGAATCAGACCCAGCAGAATCGCCTCAAGAAAGCTCAACGTTGACCTCCGTCATCATGTTTAGAATGCCCAATGACCATGTCCCAATGACCATTCAAGCCCCAATTCCCGAAGCCGGGATACTGATTCTGCGTCATTCTGCTCCACCGGTCATTGATTGGGAATTGACGCTTGATCATTGGTCATTTCCTAGAATGTCACATCGTAGCTCAGATGCACCTTGCCGTGCAGCGGGCTGTCGCGGAACGCTACTCCATAGCTCAGCCCGAAAACGCCGGCCTGAGTCGCAACCCGCGTGCCCGCTCCATAGCCGGGTTCCACGTGCCAGCCGAGCGAGTCCTGGTACGAGCCGACATCGAAGAACGGAAACACGCTCGACATCCGGTCCAGATTGTATCGAAATTCAGAACTGAACCAACCCAGGCGTGTTGATGTATACTCATCTTCACTGTAGCCGCGCACCGTACCCGGCCCGCCTATTGTGTAAAGTTCGGAGGCCGTAAGGGTCGCTGCTGAGTAGACTGTCCGCAAACCGAGTGAATTCGACCAGGCGAAACTCCGGCCGACCGGCAGAACCCCATTCAGACCAAGCTCGACGTGCGTGACCACGGCCGTGCCGGCCGAGTCAGTAGTCCGGTTGCCGACCTTGGTCAGCGCGCTGGCCCGGATCCCGCTGCGCGGGTTAGGCGGGAAATCGCGGGAATCCAGGACAACACCGGTGCCGGCCCAGACCACGTCGGCGCTGGCCCGGCTCGGGACGTCGGTGAACCGGTCGAAGCCGGTCTGGAAGCTGACCGTCGTCCACGTTGCCGCGCGTGCATCGGCTGACAGCGCCAAGTTCGTTCGCGACGAGGTCGTGTCAATCGTTTGCTGCTGTGCGCTTGCGGTCATGTCAATCGCCGTGCCCAGCACCCACGGCTCGGTATAGCTCAGGCTGTAGCTCGTCCTCGCATATGCCGACTGCCAGCTCGCCTCCAGCTTCCGGCCGGAGTCGAAGAGGTTGTGGAACGACAGCTGCGCGAGGCCGGTCAGTCTTCGGTCGGCCGGCGAATAGCCGGCGACGCCACTCGCGGCATTGACGCGCCGACTCGTCACCCAGAACCTCACTCCGTATCCGTCCTCCGTCTTCCGTCCTCCGTCCTCAGTCCCAGTACTAACAATCGCCTCAGAATCGACCTCAACCAGCCCGCTCTGCTCCAGGCGCTGCCGCCACTCGGCCGTTGCGGCGCTCGAATACGGGCCGCGGGAGAAACCGGCGACGGTCTGCAACAATCCGGTCTTGGTGCCGGGCTTGCCCGCGAACTCGATGAAATCGACTTCGACCCTCGGTCCTGCCGCGACCTCAAGCGCAGGAAAGACGAATCCGCTCTCCGGAGATAGCGCGAGCGGGGTCACGGCTGCAAACGGATATCCGCTGTTCTCGCAGACCGACAACATGGAACTTGCAGCGCGGTCAACAGCCGCCCGGCTGAACCTGGCACCCCTTCCCGGCAATAGACGTGACAGCTTGTCGGCCGGGACGCCGGAATCCTGCAGAATGTGCCAGCCGCCGATGTAAGCGGGCTTTCCGGTCTCAATCTGAAATCGCACGTCGACCGAGTCGCCCCGGACGGTGGTATCGGCCTCAACGACCGGCGAGAAGTAACCCTCATCCGCGAGTTCACCCGTAACCCGCTCCCGAGCGCGGCTCAACGGCACCGAATCCAGCGTATCGCCGGGTTTCAGACCCGTTACCAGCTTGAGTTCGGGTTTCGACGGTTTGACGACCGTCTCAACGCGAGAAACCCTCAGTGAGACGGCGCCCGCGCCTGCGGCCCAGCCGGCCAGCATCACCAGGATTGTGGAACTGCGAATACCGAAAGCCTGTCCTCTCGCCGTCCGTTTCTGTCTTGGTTGGGAGCCGGACCACTAGACCACTTGATCACACGACACTCGCGGGCCGTTCAGCTCATGAACAGGTACTGCCGCCAGACGTCCGGCACTTCGCCCAGACTGGCGATAGCGAATGTGAAGTAGTGCGGCTTCTTGGGCTTCCGGCGCAAAGGCATCATCGCCTGGGTTGGCGTCATGCTTCCTTTGCGCGAATTGCACTCGCTGCAGGCGCAAACCAGGTTCTCCCAGGTATCAGTGCCGTCCGACGACTTCGGAATGACGTGATCGGTGGTCATCTCCAAGCCCCGCCGTCCGCAGTACTGGCAGATCCCGCCATCCCGACGCATGACGTTCCGCTTCGTCAGCGGCACCTCCCGTCGCTTCACACGGACAAAGTAGTTCAGCCTGAGAACGCTGGGCAGCCGATAGGCCATCCGAACGGTGTGGGCGGCCGTGCTGGATGGTTCAAGCATCTCGGCCTTGCGCGAAAGCACCAGGACCAGTGCCCGCCGGGCCTTGCAGACCGTGAGCGGCTCGTAGTTCTGATTGAGCAGCAAGACGTGCCTATTGAGCATCGCTCAGGGATCCTTTTGCGGAGAGATACTTCTCGTCAATCGCCGGTCTGAAATCGTCAGATCTGAAATGGAGCCGACGGGAGTCGAACCCGTGACCTCTTGACTGCCAGTCAAGCGCGCTCCCAGCTGCGCCACGGCCCCGGCGAACAAAGTAAGTTTTACCCGATTTCGTCTGACTGTCAAGGATACGCGGGACTAGCGAAAAGACCACAGCCATGGACCATGAACCACGGATGAACACGGATGGACACAGATTGAGGACTCGGACATAGCAGAGTTCAGAAACCAGAAACCAGAATTCAGAACTGAGGATGAACCGCAGATTACGCAGATGACGCAGATATCCGGCCCGAACGACAGACCGTCAGAACCCAGACTATGACAACCGCCAAGGACGCCAAGTTCGGCAAGAAGGTCTCATTCCGACAGGAGCCAAGCGGAGCGAGAGAGTCCCTCAGACGCAACCGCAGATTACGCCGATTCAAGAGATTGTCCGGCCTCGAATCGAGCGTACGCAATTCGGTGTTCTGTCTTCTGGATTCTGACTTCTGAGTTTCTTTATACATGCGAATGCGCCTCACGTCAGACGTGCGATTGGGCCTCGCAAAGCACCCATCAAAGCTCGTCGGAAAGTTCCGGCCAAGGTGTCGTTCACCGCGTAGTGAACTGCGTCGGCCAGCGCGTCGTCAACTGCGTAGCGCACTGCGTCATGAACTGCGTGAGCAACTGCACACGGAATTGCTCGGCGAACTGCACGCGACATTGCTCGGGACATTGCTCAAGACAAAGCTCGTGTCATCGCTCCGCTCATTGCTCTACTCAAAGCTCGGGTCATTGCAAGCTACAAAGTGCCGCGCGCTGCATCGGCAAGGGCTGCGGGGTGGGCAGTCTCCGGACTGAGGGGTGGACGGCAGAATTGTGGCCTCCAACCGGCGCACCGCTACATATGGGTGACAGTCAGGCCTTTGGAGTGCGGCAGCGGAGTTGCCGCTTTCCCGGAACGGCACGCGGCTCTCTGCGAAAATGGGGACTGTACCGCGCGTCCGCGCGCTCCTTGGGACTGTCCCCATTTTCGATCATGCATCCCGTCAAAGCTCTCGCATCGGGATTCCGCGGTTCGATGCCGTTCTGAACTTGGCAGTGGCATAGGCACTGACGGCGTGACTGGCTGTCGCGGTCGCCTCGCGGCTGAACGCGCAGGTCAGGCCGGAACTCGCTGCTGGGCTCGCCGCGCTGTTGACGGCCCGCTTGAGGTTGGCGTTGAGTTCCCGACTCAGAGACACGCTGAATTCCCCAGTCTGGTCGCGGTTGGCCGCGGCCTTGAACTCTGAACTCATCGCGCTACTGACAGCCGCCCTAAGTCCTTGATTGACGGCCACATTGAGAACCGCGTTGTGTGCGGCTCTGAATGCCGAAGTCACTCCCGGATTGACCCCCCTGTTGGCTGTTTCCGTGCCGGGTCTGGAGACTCACCCACGGCTTTTCGGGATAGCAGCAGATGGAGCAACTCAGGAAGCACTTCTCCGGGCAAAGCGGAGAGCAACGGTCGGGGCTTACTCGGGAGCAACCCGGACAGGAACCCGCGGACTTACTCGGGCCGTAACGCTCCGACCACCCCGGAGAGGAACCGGTGGAGCAACGGGTAGACTAACCGGGAAAGTAAGTCGGAGGGGAACCGGTAGATCAACCCGGCGAATTCCGGTGGAGGTTCATCCGGGAATTGCGGTCGAGATAACCCCCCTGCCTACTGTCTACTGAATCCTGTCTACTATCTGCGGGGTAATCCCATGGGCGGGGGCGTCATTCTCCAGCCTCAAGCCTAAAGCCACAAGCCACAAGCAGATACACCGAAAAGCCGACTTGGACGAATGAGACAAACTCGTCTCATTCCCGCCGTGACTACCTCCCGCCCGCCGATGGCTGTCTGCCGCGAGCCACAAGCCGCAGGCACATAGCCCGGAGACCCGCTTCCTGCGCTACCCCTCAGAGTTATGGGATTCGCCTCATCCTTCCCCGACCCTCCCCTCCGCAGAAACAAGGGCAGGCTTTCGCCCGCCCCTCCTGCTCCTAACTGCTCTCTGCTAACAGCTAACTTCTCCTCAGTTCGTCACCACGACCTTGCGGACCGGCTGTGGCTTGTGGTTTGCGGCTTGTGGCTTCTCGCACAGGAAGTACACGCCTGCCGCCAGCCGGCTGACGTCGTTCGGCCCCTGGCGGAGCACAACGACTCTGCGTCCGGACTTGTCATAGAGACTCGCGGCAAAAGGTAAGCGCAATGGCGCGGTACGTCTAACTAGCGTCTGCAGCCGAGCGGGCATCTTTGCCCCGCGACCTGATTCAGCGATGCCAACGACGACGCTGTCCCGAATCACCGTAAGCCACCCGTCGGGCCCGGGTGACGCATAGAGCAGCCCGGTTCTCCGGTTGGCCAGCAGCCATTGACCGGCGGCCAACCCTCCACGTATTGTCGGTATGTTGATGTAGGATACTATACTGTCGCCGTATGCGTCTATCACGATCAGCGGCTCGTCAGAGAAATCACTAGCATTGAAAGAGGTGCAGTAGACATACCGCCCGGTCGCATCCACGCACATCGCCTGGATTATGTGCCCGGTGCTGAACCTGGATACGAGGCTATCGGTTTTCGTGTCCAGCAGGTAGATGCTGTCAACCCACCCGCCGCCCGCAATCCGATTTCCAAGCAGCTTCCCGGCTGCCGGGACGTTGACCAGCACTCCCGTCGCTCCCCCTGACAGCTTTGGCACGCTCTCGACCGGCCACGGCGACTCCATCCTGAAGACCTTGAGGTCATGAGACTGGACGCAATCGGCATAGACTCTCCGCTCCGCTGACGAATAAGCGATTCCCATAGGCGTATTGTGCCCGTCGACGGTATCCATCACTATGCTGTCTTCCAGGCAGTTCACTACCGTGTATCCGTGGTCAGATAAACCCCAGAACTGGTTCAGCTCCGGGGACAGCAGCGTGTGATGAAAACCATCCGACGCAGCACTCCTGCGCAGAGCCCGGACTATGCTGTCGGTCGCGCAGTCGATTACGAAGACGTAGTCCTGTCCGAGCGAGTCGTTTGCGCCGACGTAGACCTTGTTCGATGCCGGGTCCCACTGCATCTCACCCCTCACATAGCCGACGGGAATGAGCTTGAGCAGCGTGTCGGACCGACAATCATAAACAGACACGCCGATGTACTTCCCACTCCAAGAGTTACGGTAATCCCAAGTCGCCACGTAGAGCTTGTCGTCCCGCGCGTCGTGCACCATTTCCATCGGGAAGCTGCACAACTGCACCGACTGCACACGTCGCGTCGCGCAATCCACGGCACCCAGATACCCGTAGGCCTCCTTGTATGCGAAGTAGAGCTTGTTGTCAACGGTATCCAGGCATGCGAGATCCGCGCGCGCCTCCAGCAGCAACACACCATCGACGCTATCCTCGCCGCATCTGATAGTGGCGACCCTCCCGTCGGACGTCAGGCCGTAGAGGCGGCGCACAGGCTCCAGATAGAACGGACCAGCGATATCGTTATCCACCGCCAATGAGCTATCCTCATGTCCGGTTGCCCCCACCCACGGCGTCACCTCCGACCATGTGGCTGCGTAGACCTTGTCCAGCAGAGGCGCATACGCAATTCCCCTGCCCTTTTCGTAGTTCGGCCCCAACAACATCAGGGTGTCCGCCGCGCAATCAAGGCAAGCCACGTACGATGAGCAATCCGAGTAGACACGATTGTGGTAGGGGTCTGCGCAGAGTGAAAAGGTCGGGTAGAACTCAGGGGCAGGCCTGGGCATGCGCAACTGAGAGACAATGCTGTCGGTATTGGTGTCGATCACGTACAATGTTTCAACTGGCACCTGGGGCAGGAAATTGGCAGCAGCGTACACTCGTTGCGTCGTCGCGTTGTAGCAGATGGCGGTAGCTCCGCGGACTTTCGGGACGCTATCCACCACACTGTTCAAGCTACAGTCAACGACTCTGAGAGAGGCAGTCCCGCCCACGTAGAGCCTGCCGTGAAATGAATCCAACGCGACGCAGGAGCCCTGCCCGGCGACCGGTATCGTGCCGACAATAGTGTCGCTCGTGCAGTCTATCACTTTCACGCTCGGAGTACCGCAGTAGACACGATTTACTTGTGGGTTGTAGAAAACCCAGGCAGCGCTGTCGCCTATCGATAGTTGCCCCAGGACTTGGTAGGAACTGCAGTCGACGACGATGACTGAACACGGGTAAGGCGTCACGGCGTACAGCTTGTTATCATCTGTGCAGTAACAGAGCGACGTGACCGGGCCGGTTGGGATCCGGGCCAGCTTCCGGAGGTTGACTGCATCGACTACGATTACGTCCCCGCTGTCGCTGCCGATGAACATTCTTTGGGCCCT
>DATJQV010000007.1 GCA_035505375.1 bacterium
GCCGCAATTGGCGAATACCTGCAGGTGTACTACAATTGTCGAAGAAGACACTCAGCTCTGGGCTATCTGAGCCCGGCTGAGTACGAGAAGCAGTTGAGAAAATCCACTTAACTGCATGTCCACGCTATTGGGGGCAGTCCAAGTCACCGAGTGACTGGGCGAGTGACCCGCCTAGTGACTTACCGAGTGAATCGGTAAGTGACATACCCAGTTACTTGCCAAGTGAGTTGCCGAGTGACTTACCTAGTGACTCGTCTACTGAGTCGGCGAGTGACTTGCCGAGTGAGACGGTGAGTTACTTGCCTAGTGACTGGGTAAGTGACTCGCCGAGTTACTTGCCGAGTGACTTGCCGGGTGATTTGGCGAATCACGTTCTGATTCTTGGATGAATTAGAGGCGAGCATGGAGTTAGCCTCCCCACGCGCGAGTGCTTGCGGTGTCGCGCTCAAAGCGGCGAGTGCAGTTGTCGCGGCTTGCCGATCGTCCGGCGCGAGCTACTCGACGAGCAGTTTCTGCGTTGCCATTCCTTCGGTCGATTCCAGCCGGAGGAAGTAGGTTCCTGTGGCCATGTTCGCGACGGGCAGAACGCGGCGGGCGGCTCCGGTCAGTGTCCGCACCAGCTTGCCCGTCGCATCGTAGAGCTTCAGGCTGGCTGCCGCCTCCATCGGGACAGAGGTTTCGATGCGAACAACTCCTCTTGCCGGGTTGGGTATTATCGACAAGGCAACGCGGTCGGGCACTGTCGGCGACTTCTCAATGATGGGCAATTGGCCCTGCGGGTTGGTCCTGATCAGCAGCACGCTGCCGCCGGCGGAGTCGGAAGTCCCCGCAATCACATAGCCGCCGTCTGCTGTCTGCCGGACGTCCGCGGCCCGCTCTTTTCCGGTCCCAGGGAGCACGGTCGTCCAGGTCGTGTCGGAATTGGCATCCAGCCTTATCAGCCAGACCCGCGACGAATCTCCCCAGTCAATCGTGGCTGCAACTATGTAGCCGCCGTCTCCGGTCTTGTCCATGGCCATAGCCTGCGTTCCAACGCCGCCGGGCGAGAGGTTGTGAGTACGTAGGATTGCGCCACCCGTATCGATGCGCACGATGTAGACGGCATTATGGGACTGCAGGGTGTCATACTCCCACCCGACGGACAGAAAACCGCCATCCGAGGTCTCGCAGATGTCGCGCAGGCTCGGATCGACGGGACCGACGTACAGCTCATTCCATGACTGCTGACCCGCAGAATCAGTTCGGAGGAAACGGGCATAGGTGCCGTTGTAGTCGTGGGCATCGCCGCAGAGGATGAACCCGCCGTCCTTCGTCTGCGCAACGCCGCGAGCCGCTGACCAGTCAACCCGGTAGTCCGCATAGTAATGTATCCACGCCTGACTCCCGTCGGCATGCAGCTTGACGAGTCCGAAGTGTGCCAGGCTGTCGGGAATCCGCCCCGCGATGAGGCAGCCGCCGTCGGCGGTGCCGATGGCGTCAAAGACCAGTCCGCGGGTGGCGGCTGAGTACGTCCAGACCGAGTCGCCGGTTGCGTCGAACTTCTGCGCGAAGACCAGGAGCGAGTCATGTGAACCGACAATCACATGGCCGCCATCATTGACCCGGCAGAGAAACCCCGCGCCGGTGTCGAGCCCGGCGATACTGCGTACTGCCACAGTGTCGCCAAGCGAGTCGACCAGAATCATTGCCGCGCCGCAGTCAGTACCGCCGAACCGTGTTCCAGCGCCGACGGCGTAGCCGGTGTCTGCGTCCAATGCGACCGAGCGGCCGGCGTCGGCGCTAGACAGGTGCCAGCGGCGCTGGAACAGTATCGTGCCCAGTGACAGGGCCGGCAGGAGTGCCGCTGCCAACACTGCCGGTAGGAGGCGCGAGATGCGCACGTCGAGCAGTCTGGACTAGTTCAACTTTACCAGCTTCAGCGCCTGGCCGGAGTCGGAGCCTCGCGGTCGGCAATAGTAGATGCCCCGGCTTACCTGCCGGCCGGCGTTGTCGGTCCCATCCCAGGCAGCGCCGCCGTGCGTGAGGGCCAGGGTGCGGAGCAGCCTGCCGTCGACGGCGAAGATTTCCACGGCGCTCGCGCCCGAGTACCGAGGCCCGAAGCTGATAGTCGTTCGCCGGGCGAAAGGGTTCGGGAGGGCCGAAATCCGTCGTGCGGCAGGGATGGACGTCGGTGCCTCGGACACGGCCGCAGTCTGCTTGGTGGTGTATCGTTCAATCGGATAGCCGGGCGTCAGGTCGTGGCCAACGAGTCCGGGGTAGTCCGGCGTGTAGAACGCGATGCGAAAGAGACGGTTGAGTCGGTCCTGGCCGGTGGCGTCGTAAGGCACCGTGTCGCCCTGGTTGTAGATTGTCGTGTCGGAGGTCGGGTTGATGTAAGTCCAGACAATCTGGGTGTCCGGGGTAATCTCGAAGAAGCGGCCGTTCCGCTGCTCGCAGATGAGCGTGTTGCCGTTGGGCAGACGCTGGGCGCCGGAGCCGTTGCGAGCGTAGAAGCTCGTTTCCGGGTTGGCGGTGTACACCCAGTATGCCGAATCCGGGCCGTAGGGCTTTCCCGAGTCAGGCGCGGTATAGTTGCCCAGGCTGTCGCAGGGCGGCACGAATTCCACAACTTGCGAGTACTTGATGCCGCCCGGTCTGTTTCCCTGCACGCCGTCCACCCAACCGTTGCTGAAGGCCATCATGTGGCCGGCGCCGCGCAGGCCGTCGCGAATCCACTGTGCGTTGTGCTGCGAGAAGAACTGCAGATTCGTGCTGTCGCCGCGGCGATAAGCCCACGGGTCTCCCCAGCGGTAAAGCAGGTCGCCGCCGTGTCCGTAGTGCCCGCCGGTGTGCGTGGCCGCCTGGGCCGTGGTCGTGCTGTGGTCGATGATCCAGATCTCATCGAAGTTGTGAGCGCTGACCATGATCTGGTCAAAATGCGCGTTGTAGTCGAGCGCATTGGCGTGAACCCAGTCGGCATTGCCTCCGACCGGGCTCATGAGGAAGAAGTTCAGATCAACCAGTTCCGGGTGGTTGCCGACGACCCCGTAGTTGGCTTTGGTGGAGTCATTATCCTGTATCACATGATCCCAAAGATGCCACTGCCAGACGATGTTGTCGTTGTTCGCCGGGTCGACCTCGATGAGTTCCTCGGGACATAGCATGCCCTGGCGCAGCTTGGTGGTGTCGCGGCCGGCAGCAATTGCTTCGGCCTTCGACTTCTTCTCAAACGCGATCATGACCACGTGGCCGTTCGGCAGCACGATGGCGTCGTGGTGCTGACAATGGGTGCTGTCCGAGTACGTGTACCCCCAGGTGACGTTTCCATTCCAGTCAACCTCCTCGACCCGGCCGCCGTTCTTGAAAGCAGGGTTGTTCAAGTTCGCGGCGCGAAACAGGGTTCCTTTCGGGAGCAGGACCGTTGCAGCGGCCGGAGTGTACGTGCCCGGCCAGGAATGGACGATCCGCCCCTTCTTGTCAATGAGGTAGGTTTCCGTGCTCGTCCCGGGCGAGAAAAGCGTATACCCGTTTAACGCGGCGCTGTCGTAGCGTGTCAGTCCGAGCGTGGTCTTGCTGGCCGACAGTTCGCGCACCAGACCCCGGATGGAGTCGTCGGTGCCGGCAGCGTCGTCCCAGGTCGGCACGCGCACTCCGGCCGATTCACCAAAGTGGATGGCATTCTCGCTGCCGTTGTTGTCCGGCTGACCCGGGGACCAGTTGAGGAAGTTCATCGACTCGCTCGTGCCCCAGTGCCAGCCGCTGTCCGGCTCCTGCGAGCCGAAGAGCTGGGAGCCGCCGAGCCACGGGCCGGCCAACTTGCCGGTGCCCGGCCTCTGGTACCAGTAGCGAGTCGAGTCAATCAGACTGAAGACGAAGTTGTTCTCAGTCTGTGAGGTGATAGTGGCAAGGTAGCCGCCATAGTCTTCCGCCGAATCGAAGGCGGCATTCCAGTTGATGCCGCTGGGGGTGTTGATCACGTCATAGTAGTGGATGGTCCCGTCTGGGTGGACCCAGGGCTCGGGACTGGCGCCGGCGATGCCGGCGATAAGCGCGACCCCGACTAGGAAGGTCGCGAAGGACACAGATGACCTACGCATCGTCATGATCTACTCCTGGCTTGTGGTGCGTGCGAATCGGCGTGGAGTCTAGTGACCGGCAGGGCCGGACTTCGAGCGCGACCGGACTCGGCGGGCTACAAGCCGCTTGCGGACTTTGGCAGACTTTCTTGCGGCTCGGTAGAGAAATACTAGCAATGTGCGCTGTAACGTCAAGCTGACTGAGACTTCCGGCCGGGGACATCACCGCACAACCGCCACGGGCACGGTGCCGGCTCCATTCACCGAGACGTAGTAGACCGCCGGTGGCAGGCCACGCAAGTCCAGCGAGGCACTCGACCTGCCTGCGGGCACAACTGTCTGTCGAACCAGTCTGCCGCAGACGTCATGCACGCGGAGCTCGCGCGCACTCGTGCCCAGCGGCAAGCCGAGCTCCAGCACACCCCGGCAAGGCCTCGGGTAAGCCCTGAGGGACGCGACCGGAACGACAGCGCGTGTTTCAGCTACAGGGGCCGACAGGTCCTTCTCCGCCAGTTCGTGCATGTAGAGCAGGGCGCGGACCTCGTCCTGCGGTTCCTGTGCCTCCGGAATCCAGGCCGGCGGGCTGGATGTGGTGAAGGCTCTATTGGCCGGGTTCATCGTCGCGTCATTAACCCGGGTCCAGACGCTGATTCCGCCCCCGCCGTGAGCCTTGGCAGTCGCACTGTCGATCAACTCGATGCAGTCTATGTTGTTCTTGATCGTCGTGTCATGGTCGACCGCCGTCTGCATCCGCAGGTATGCGCATGACACCTGCTTCATGAACCGGGCTGCCTCACGCTGCTCCCAGAACGCTTCGGAGTCAGCCGGGATCGGCACGAACCCGCCCGAATCCATGCATGTTTGAGACCGATTCGCCGGCCCTTCAAAGTCGAGCAGGAATTTGACCTGCGGATCCTTGTAACGCGCGATCATGCCCGACGCCATCGTGATGCCGTACCCTCGAGAGTAGATGCCCAGCCGGCTCATGTCCACGTAGTCCTTGCTCGCCAGGAGCGACAGGCAGACGTGCATGCCGTCCTGGTTGATGTAGCCGTCGTAGTTCTCCGGGTAGGATGTGCTCTTGCCTCGGCCGCTCGGGTCGAAGTGCATGAACGCGAAGCCGTCCGACGCGAGGTCGTCGGGCAGGCTGGTCGTGTCGTACGAGCTGCCATACCCGGTCCCGCCCGGTACCAGGATAACCCCGGGCACGCGATTGTCCGACCCGGCGTAGGCCGGTCGGTGGATCTCCGCGTACAGGCTGCAGCCGGAAGTCGGGTTCAAGACCATGAGGGTCTCGACTACGACCGGGACGGTATTGGGGTACCGCCAGACGACGCTGTGCGAGGGTGAAAGCTCGACCACCTGCGTGCCGGCTGAGACCAACGTGTTGCCGTTATCAAGCCGCTGCGCAGCAAATGGCGTCGGCAGGTTGGTCGCGCTCCAGACAATGGTCCCCGAACTAGTGACCTCAATCACCCGGTTGTGGTAGCTGTCGGTGATCAGCGTGTTGCCGTTCGCGAGGCGCTGGGCGCAGCGGGGCCAGTCCAGGTTCGCGGCGTACTGCCAGACGATACTGCCCTCGGGGTCGACCTCCAGCACCCGGTCATTATCCGAGTCGCAGATGAGCGTGTTGCCGTTTGTTAGCCGGTTGCCGTTGTGCGGGCCGAGTAGATTCGTGTAGCTCCAGACAACCGTGAGGTCGGGCGTGACCTCGACAACCTGGTTGTTGTACCGGTCGGTGATGAGGGTGTTGCCGTTGTCGAGGCGATACGCCTCGTTCGGATAGGAAAGATCCGATGAGTCGGTCCAGACCGTGGCGCCGGCGGTGCTTACCTCGATGACTTTGTGCCCGTCGCTCGTGGCCAGCAACGTGTTGCCGTTTCCCAGCCGACGCGCGGTGTGGAGGAAGGGCACGTCGGCCCCGACGTACGACCAGATCAGACGGCCCAGGCTGTCAACTTCAAGAGCGCGCGCCGCGGCGTGCAAGCCGCCGGCCCCGCAATCGGCAATCAGCGTATTGCCGTTGGGCAGGCGCTCGAAGCCGAGCGGCGTAATGGGCACGGCGAACGCCAACGACAGGCAGCCCGCCACGAGAACAAGGGCTGACAGCGACATTGCCGGTCTACGGTTCAAGATTTCATCCTCATATTATGTCAACTAGTACGGTCATTAGATGCGAGGTGTCCGGAACGGGTGCAACTCGCATGCCAGGCAGGGACGGACTCCGGACCAAGGGAGCATTTCGCTGGCACTGCCGCAGAGGGCAAAAGGGGATGGAGGCAGTGCGCAGTTGCTGCACACTGCCGCGAGACTATTTCACGGAACCCGCGTGCGGAAGTCAGGGCGAGAAGGATACAGGAGAACGAGCCGGGGTCAACACTTCGGTTGGGTCTGAAAACCGAGAGCGGCTGGTTGCAGCGACGGACGGCTTACGCGGATGAGCGCAGGCCTTCGGTCGAAGTCACCGCATGACCACGGCCGGTACGGTGCCGGCCCCGGTCACTGTCACATGGTAGACCGCTGGCGGCAGGCTACGCAAATCCAGAGAAATCAACGACTTGCCGGCGGGGACAACGGCACGTAGAACCAGTCTTCCGCAGGCGTCATACACGCGGAGCCGACGAGCGCTGGTTCCCGGCGGCAAGCCAAGCTGCAGCACGCCGTGGCAAGGTCTCGGAGCAACCCTGAGCGCCGCGGCCGGAGCGATGTAATGGAGCGGGTGAATGCGCTCGTCCCGGTTTGCCGGCCGGCGTGGGTTACCGGATGACCAGCTTGCCTGTTATTGAGCCGAGGTTAGACCTGAGCCGTAGCAGATAGATACCAAGGGGAAATGACGAATGACGAAGCATGGGGACCGGAGACCGGAAGGCCTGCGCCGAGGCTTCCCTGCGCCGCCGCGGTACTCCGGGTTCTGGATGGCCGAAATCCGTGGCTACGCGGGCAAGTACGTCACCATATTACCACAAACGGCTCGGTGCCGGCCCCGGTTGCTGAAACATAATAGACGCCTGATGGAAGGTCGTTCAAGTCCAGTGTGGCCTTCCGCCGACCCGCGGGCACAACTGCCTGCCGAATCAACCTGCCGCAGGCGTCGTGGACGGTCACGGCTCGCTTGCTGTTCGCCGCAGGCAGTGTGACCGAGAGTTCCCCCCGGGGGAAACTGGTCCCCACCCTAAGCAACGTAGACGGAAGGCGCTGACCTTGTCGCTGTGGTCGGCGAGTACCAAGCGTCGGTTCCTGGTCGGCCAGCTCGTGCAGATAGAGCAGAACGCGCACTTCGTCCTGCACTTCCTGAACCTGAGGAATCCAGACCGGTGGGTTCGACATATCTCCATACACACGATTTGCCGGGTTCATCGTCGAGTCGTTGACCCGGGTCCACACGCTGATTCCCGCGCCACCATAGGCAACGGCGGTAGCACTGTCTATCAACTGGATGGCGTGCTGGTTCTTCTTCAGCTTCGGGTTGCTGTCGACCTCGGGCTGGATCCGCAGGTACGCGCTCGATACCTGCTTCATGAACCTGCCCGCCTCCCTTTGCTGCCAGAACGAGTCCGAATCAGCCGGCATCGGCACAAACCCACCCGAGTCCCGGCACGTCTGACCCCGGTTCGCGGGCCCCTCGAAGTCCAGTAGGAACTTGATATGCGGCTCGGCGTAGCGCGCAATCATTCCCGACCCCATTGTGATGCCGTAGGTCCGGGTATAGACTCCCAGCTTGCTCGTATCAACGTAGTCTCGGCTTGCCAATACCGACTCACAGGCGTGCATCCCGTCCTGGTTGACGAACCCGTCGTAGTTCTCCGGATAGGCGCCGCTCCTGCCCCGGCCGTCCGGGTCGAAATGGAGAAAAGCGAATCCGTCAGACGCGATATCATCCGGCACGGTGGTTGAGTCCAGCGAACTGCCGAATCCGGTCCTGCCCGGCACGAAGACAACACCGGGCACAGGATTGCCTGCCTCGGCATAGGCGGGTCGGTGGATGTGTACGTACAAGGTGCAACCGGAGGACGGATTCACGACCCGCAGCGTCTCCACTACTACCGGCACCGTGCCCGGATACTCCCAGACGACGCTGTCCTTCCGTGTCACCTCAATCGCGTGAGCGCCCGCCGAGAAAAGCGTGTTGCCGTTCGCCAGCCGCACTGCCGCGTATGCTCCCTGGGTGCTGTCCACGCTCCAGACGACTACTCCCATCGAATCGACCTCAATGACCCGGTCGTCTCTGGAGTCGGCTATCAACGTGTTGCCGTTCGCTAGGCGCACGGCACTGCGCGGCCAATACAGGCCGGTTCCGTACTGCCACACTGTCTTGCCTACCGAGTCAACTTCAACGACCTGGTTGCTGTCCGAATCGCAGATGAGCGTGTGGCCGTTCGCCAGGCGCCGGGCGTGGTGCGGGCCATGCAGATTGGTGTAGCTCCAGACAATCGTAAGGTCGGGCTTGACCTCAATGACCCGATCGTTGAGCCGGTCGGTGATGAGCGTGTTGCCGTTGTCGAGGCGGGATGCCCAGTTGGGGTAGACAAGACCCGTCGAATCGGTCCACTTCCTGTGGCCGTTCCTGTCCACCTCGATGACCTTGCCGTCCAAAGTCGATGCCATCAATGTGTGGCCGTTGGACAAGCGGCGCGCGGAGTGCAGAAACGGCACGTCGGAATTGACGTACGCCCAGACCAGCCGGCCCAGGCTGTCCACCTCGACCGCGCGCGAATTGCTGCCGGACGGAGTCAGGATGCTGCCATCGGCAATCAGCGTGTTGCCGTTGGACAGGCGCTCGACACTGAACGGCGCGACCGTCACTGAAGCCGCAACGTGCGACAAGCAGCCCATTACGGCAACAAGGACTGACAGGAACAATGGCCGACTGGGGTTCAAATCTCTCTTCTGCATGTCAACTCCTCTCGGTATTCATGGGCGCGAACTGCCCTGGCTTCGTGCAACTCTGATGTCGAATAAGGACGGGCTCTGGATTGAGGGGGTGTCGCATTGTCGCCTATCGCAGGGCACACCTGCGGTTTTGCGGCCTGGGTTACTCTATGACAACCTTGCTTGTCGTCGAGACGCGGTCAGACACGAGCCGGAGCAGGTAGATGCCTGAGGCAAAGGACGAAGTACGAATGACGAATGACGAATGGCGGGACGGAGGCAGCGTGAGCACCTGCCGGCCGAGAGCATCGTACATGGCCAGCCTGATGCCGGGTGCATTACGCTCAACGCCGGGCAGTGAACAAACTATGCGGACGATACTGTGCGCCGGGTTTGGCGCGACAGACATGACGATACGACTCGAGGCTATCGGTTTGTCCTCAGCGACTCCATACGCCACATAGCCCAGCGAGTCAGTCTTGATCAGCAGCATGCCGCCGCCGGCTGCGTTCGAGCTTCCGCCAATCACGTAGCCACCGTCAGCGGTCTGCTCGACATCATTGCCGGCCTCACGTCCCGAGCCGGGCAGGACCGCGGTCCAAGCCGTGTCGCCCTGCGCGTTGGTCTTGACCAGCCAGGCACGAGCTGAGTCACCCCAGTCCGCGACGCCGACGACGGCAAAACCACCGTCGCTGGTTACGCACATGGCCGCCGCCTGAGCAGCCGCGCCGGCTGGCGCGAAGTGGCGGGTCCAGACCGTGTCGCCGGTGGAGGTAGTGCGCATCATGTAGAAGACGTTGCGGCCCGAGTCGCCGTACACGTACCCGACCGCAAGGAACCCGCTGTCCGCCATCTCCCGCACGTCGTTGAGCATGGGGCCGGTCAGGCCGCGATACATCCTGGTCCAGATCGTGTCTCCTCCCGGCGTGAGCCGGACCAGTCGCACGTTCTGCCCGGAATAGCTGTCCGCCTCACCGCAGAGGATGTAACCTGAGTCGCGAGTCTGGACAGCGCCATGAGCGTTTGACTGGTACGGCCACTGATGGAAGTAATGAGCCCACTGCTCGTGGCCGTCCGCCGCCAGCTTCACCGCACCCATATCCGAATCCGTAATCTCGCCGGCCACCAGACAACCGCCGTCAAATGTCGGAATCAGCGTCGAAATCAGGCTGCCCCAGGTAGACCGATACTCCCAGGCCGAATCACCCGCCGCGTTGTACTTGCGCACGAGAATCTTCGTGCCGGACTCGGCGAGCACGGCGCAACCACCGTCCGGCAGCAGGCAGGAGAAACCGCCGTTCATGTCGACATGGAGGATGGTCCGTACCGAGGTCGTCTCGCCGAGGCTGTCGGTGCGGGCGAGCACCGTGCCGAAGACGCTGGTCGATTCCTGCACGCCGCCGCTGATGACATACCCGCCGCCCGTGAGTTGAGCCACGGAGCGGCCGGAGTCAGCCTTGTACCACTGCCACTCACGGTGAAACGTGATCGCTGCCTGCGCCGTCCCGGACAGCGAGAGCACGGTCAGGACCAGTGCGATTCCGGAGAGAGTACGTGTCTGCACGCCTAGAGTCTAGCCGCCGCGGTCACGGCGTCAAGCCGGCACCCGGCCCCGGCTCTGCATGCCGGATTTCAGGGCGTGCGCGAACATGACCGGCCCGACTGCCGCCGGGAGCACGCTGCCACCGCGTGACATAGGTTTTGGGTTTACTCAACCCATAATCTGCAGTCTTGAGTGCCGAGATGTTGACAGGGGAAACGCCGCCCGCGCGTCAGGAATCGATTATCGTCCCCGAAAGTACCTATAGTGGACTAGACACGCCGTCGAAAGCTCACCTAAGTCGTTTTCTGGGATGCTCGAGCAGAATCCTCGTACAAAGCTCTCGAATCGGCGGCCATTCCGAGTTCTGAAGCTCCGTGATGTAACTCCCGTATGCCGAAGTCATCTCCGTACTCACCTGCCCTGTCTCCGTCTCAAAGAGACACTCCAAGACAAGCGCGAGCCGGTCACAGGCCTTCACCAGTGAGGATACACTGTACGGTTTCCTGTCGTCAAGCTCTTTGAGGAGATTGTAGTCTTCAACATCCCTCTTCATTAAACCCGGCAGCGTGGCTACGAAGTCCTTAGTCATGTTCTTCTCAAGTCGCTCAACGATCTTGGGGTTCAGGGTATTGATGATCTCCTTCACAGGAGTCACAATATCCCCGGTGACAGCTTCGGGTACGTCGTGAAACAGCGCTCGCAGGATGGCTTCAAGGAAGGGTGACACGTTTGCATGAGCATTCGCCTCGACGACACTCTTGCACTGGCGGGCGACGGTCAAAGCCAAGAGCCCGACTATGAACGTGTGGCCAAGCACGCTCGTTTCAACTGCGCGGTTAAGGAGGTTCCAGCGCCTCAGGTGCTTTAGGTTCTCGACCTGGTGCACATAGGCGCCGATCTTCTTGTAGGAGTTCTCGAGCTCAGAACGGCCCTCTATCCTGCTGATCTTCGTCTTTATGTGCCTGATGGCGGACACGTAACGGCCAGGGTCCACGTGCCGGTTCGTCTCGCACTCTCTAATGGCAACCTTGTACTGAGCGAAGGTGATCAATTCCTCGATCTCCTTCTTCCGACTGGGTTCGAGCTTTCCGTCTTGCTCGCCATAGTTTCCGTCTAGGGTCATGTAGCCCTTCGCGTAGTCGAGCATGTCACGCGGGAACAGCGCCGCAGTTACATCCGCAGCTTTGTCGACGAGTCGCCTCCAGATTTCTGGGTCAAGCTTGCGGAGTTCATCACGCGTGTCGACGAGAACATCAGAGAGGTAATGCTTGTTCAGTGACTTCAGGAGCGTGCGCGCCAAGACGTGCTCAAGCTGGGTGGTGGACATCCCGCGTATCCGCCCAAGCGCATAGGCGACGTGCGCTGTGTAAGCTACGTTCTCCGCTTCGTTCCAGAACACCACGCGAGGTTTCACGTTCCAACGCTGAAGGCGCATTAGATCGCCGATAGCACTCACAAAGGTATCCGCCAAGATTGACTCCTATGGAGATTCCGGGGACATTACAGCCTATCCTTAAGCGTCGACGCCGGGCGGGGTTCGGGATTCTCCATCGGGCGAATAGTACTACCCTGTGCCTCAATGTCAAGCCAGCGGGATTTGACGGCGGATGCGGAGTGCATAGACTGACAGACGTTGGAATCTGAACGGACTGAAGGTCCAGGTAATCCGTTCGTCGTGCGTGGCGGGCGAGGAGCCTTCCCATGGGCCTGGATGAGAGTCCCCACGAGAGCCCAGACAGGGTTGGAGACAGGGGGCCCCCAGTGACCCTTGGATAGGAGCTGCCTGATTCTCCGATGTCGAGTCGATGTGGCCTCGGCGGTGCGCCAAGAAACTCCAACCCTGACAGAACCCGTCACAGATGCTGAGACAGATGCCGGCACAGATGACGCCACAGAATCCCGTCTGAGTTTCTCCGTCTCTCTGGTTTACCCATGTGACAACTCACGGTCAACCCACAAACTGACCTAGCACTCGCATTTACTGCAGGATATACCAGACAGGCCTCCACCGACCCCCTCACCCCCGGGACGCTTCCCCCAGCAGTCCCCGGTAGGGCCTTGGGGGCTGCTCCTGGAACGGACTGGAGGACTGTCTCTGGAGGCATTCTCCCGGCTGTCCCGGGAATGCATTGAGGCACTGCTCCCGGGATGCATCTCCGGACTACTACCCAGACCTAACCGGGGACTATCCCCGGAAGCTATCCGGGGACTACCCCCCGAATGCCTCGGGGAAGCCGGGAGGGGGGGTAAGTGGTGTCAACGTTTTCTGCAGGAGTTGCCAACCGGAAATCGGCATGGAAATACGAAGGTCATCTCCCGCTTGATGTGCCGATTGCCCGACTTCCCCGGCCGACCTGTCGCCATCGGCACTCAGTCTGTGGCGACTGCGTCGCAGCTCAAGCACAAGCTCAAGCCGCAGGCCGTGAGCAGCTAGCCGCGCCCAGCGGGCCTGACGTGGCTCGCCGCCTACCCTAGTCTAGTTTCAACCCGTACCGCGAGGCTAGCTCAGTCAGGAGCCGTTGGACTTCGTCTTCGCTGCGGCCCATGTCTTGGAGCAAGCCGGCGTAATTATCGACCGCGTCTTGCAGATGCGGATGGCGGTGTCCGGTCGCGCGGGTGAACTTGAGGAATATCTCCAATTGCCGCCGACTCAGCGGTTCCGCCTCGGCCAGACGGTTCAAGGCCTGGTAGAGTCGAGCGAGGTTGTTCAGGTCTCTGGCGACATCGGGATGATCCGGCCCGTACGACTTCTCGTCTATCGCCAATGCGCGCTTCATCAATGGCTCGGCCTCGGTCAGACGGTTCAAGGCATGGTAGAGCGCGGCGAGATTGCTCAGACACATGGCGACACTCCGATGGTCCGGCCCATACGACTTCTCGTATATCGCCAGCGCACGCTTCACCAATGGCTCGCCCTCGACCATACGGTTCGTGGACTTTAGGAGCACAGCGAGGTTGCTCAGCGCCGTGGCCACGTGTGGGTGCTCCTCGTCATAGCTCTGTTCGTAGATCTGGAGCGCCCGGCGCAACAACGGCTCGGCCTCGGCCAGACGGTTCGTGGCCTGGTAGAGCGCGGCGAGGTCGTTCAGGGCTGTGGCGAAGTCCGGGTGGTCCGTGCCAAGCGCCCTCTCAAAGATAGCCAGCGCACGCTCTAGCAATGGCTCGGCCTCGGCCAGACGGTTCAAGGCTTGGTAGACCATGGCTAGGTTACCGAGACACATGGCGACACTCCGATGGTCCGGCCCATACGACTTCTCGTCTATCGCGAGCGCCCGCTTCATCAACGGCTCGGCCTCGGCCAGACGGTTCGTGGCCTGGTATAGCGCGGCAAGGTTGTTCAGGCGGATGGCGACGTTCGGATGCTCCGGCCCGTACGACTTCTCATCTATCGCCAGCGCCCGCTTCATCAACGGCTCGGCCTCGGCCAGACGGTTCGTGTCCTGAAAGTGCCGGGCGAGGTTGTTCAGGTCCCGGGCGACATCAGGATGCATGGGCCCGTACGACTTCTCATCTATCGCCAGCGCCCGCTTCATCAGGGGCTCGGCCTCGGCCAGACGGTTCGTGGCCTCATAGAGTTGGGCGAGGTTGTTCAGGCCTGTGGCGACATCAGGATGGTCCGGCCCATACGCTTTCTCCGCTATCGCCAGCGCCCGCTTCATCAACGGCTCGGCCTCGGCCAGACGGTTCGTGGCCTTGTAGGTCTGGGCGAGGTCGTTCAGGTCTATGGCGACACGCGGATGGTCCTGCCCATACGACTTTTCGTCTATCGCGAGCGCGCGCTTCATCAGCGGCTCGGCCAAGACGTACATGCCTGCCTCATGCAGTGCCTCGCCGAGGACGGTCATCAGCCGCGTTTCCCCCAGTTCAAGGGCAGGCGGCTGCACCGACTGGAGCAGTTGTTCGGTAACGCCGGCCCGATGGAATGCGTCCCAAGCAGTCACGACCATGTCAATCAGCATCGCGGCCCATTCCCCGGTCGCCGGGGTCTGCGGCTGTGGTGAAGTGGCGAACCCAATCCGCGGCTTCTCGGTCTGTCCCTTCATCTCCGGCCGCGCCATGAGGCAGTCTAACAGCAGCCTGCTCGCCTCGGCCGCGCGCTCAACGCGGTAGCCCCGGTACAGCGTGACGAGCATCGCCAGGACGTACGGCATGTCGCACATTGGCATGTGCTCCAACACCCCTTGCAGAGCTGGGGACGGCGCGCCCGATGGAAAGTAGACCTCTTTGGTGATGAACTCACCGATGATGTCCGGGTCGAGCTTGTAGAACACACGGTCACCCACCTTCCCCGTGAGCGCGTAGCCCATCTCGACAATCTTCAGTACTGCCTCAAGGTTGGCCCTGACCGGTTCCTCGTCCTCGGGGACACTAACGCGAATGGAAATCTCGGCCAACACGCCGCGGCCGTTGTCCTTGAATTTGGCCGCCATGTCGTTGGTGATGGAGTTGAGCAAGTCCCATCCGGTCGCAATCTGCGTCAGGTCGCCGTAGCGCGCGGCCAGTTCAGCCAGAGCCGGAATGCCATGCGAGATATCCCATATCTTGGCAGCTTGCTTGCCGGTTGCTCTGACTACGTCGGCGACGTTCAGCATCCGGCCAAGACCTGTGACCACAGTCTTGAATCGCTCGTCCCCGATCAGCTCCTTGACTTCGTCCGGGTCCCGGCAGGCAACGAGCAAGCGGGCCTTGGTTTGAAACAACAGGTCACCGAGCAGGCGGCCGAGGCCCGGGTACTTCTGCAGGTCATCAACGACAAACCACTGACCCCGCTTCAGCACCGCCGCAAGCGCGGTCATCAACCCTCTCAAGTCTTGGGTGCAGGCGCCAATATTCGCGAATCTGAGTTCGGGGTCGTCTTTGGACAACTCTACCAGCAGGCGGCTCTTGCCGAAGCCGCCGCCGCCGCACAGAGCTACGATGTCGGCGTCCGTAGCCTGCGCGTCACGCAGTTCCTTCAGCACGTCACGACCCTGCTCTTCTTCTTCTCTACGCAGTGAGACGTACGGAGACTTCAGCCGGTCGCCCTTGAGTTGGCCGCTGTAGAACTCCGGCCAGCCGACCAACGGCACAAGCCTCGCTCCCGGACCGACGACCTTGTCGTGGATAGCGTCGACCTTCGCTTTGTCCGGCGAGCGCCTGAAGAAGTGCCGGGCGATGAGGTAGCCGATGTAGATGCCGACGACCGCGATCACGAGCCCGGCGACGGTCAGGATTCCGGCCAAAACGGTGCTCATCGCAAGTCAGTCTATGCATCCGGCATCCGCCGTCAAATGACGCCCCAGCGACTTCGTCGCAGCCAAAGCTCAGGCCGCAAGCTTCATGCTAGCCCGAGCGCAAGCCCAAGCGGACTGTTCGTAGCCGCGGCTGACGGCCAATCCCTAATCCCTACCCCCCAGCCCCTCTTCCTGATTGACATCCCCGCCAGCGGAATTCCAGATTCCAGGTTGAGAATCCGGGAGTGGGAGAGCGAGACGGAGGGAGCGGTGGACGAGCAGGGACGAGGCGGCAGGGTAACTGGCGATGCAGTGGTGGAGGCGGGACGGGCGGTCAGGCGAGGACGGAGGTCGGAGGGTTGGTGTCAGTACGTGGAGGGTTCGTCAGTCACGGGCCGGTCCAGAAGCCTTTGCTTTCGCGAGAGAGCCGCGCTTTGAGCGGACGCCACCAGTCGGTATGTTCGCGGTACCAGTCGACGGTCCGACGCAGGCCATCTTCGAACCCGGCTTCAGGACGCCAGCCGAGCTCGCGCTCGATCTTGGCGTTGTCGAGCGCGTAGCGGTAGTCATGGCCGGGCCGGTCAGGCACGTATTCGATGGAGTCCTCACCCAGCCCCATCTGTGCTACCACCAGCTTCGCCACATCGACGTTGCGCCGCTCCGACCTGCCGCCGATGTTGTAGGCTTCGCCCGGCCGGCCTCGTTCGAGCACGAGCGCGATTCCCCGGCAGCAGTCGTCGACGTGCAGCCAGTCACGGACGTTCTCT